>CALRUG020000023.1:0-28901 GCA_943371295.1 Synechococcus sp. UW140
AAATTACCCGTTCTCTCCACAGCTTCGCGATGATTGCAAAATATAATTACAGGCAGTTTACCTAAAGTACATAACAAATCATAGAGCGTATTCACTTTATCTTTTTCAGGAGACCAAACGGTATGCATTTCAACCGTAGGCGCTTCATCTCTACCTTTCAAAAAATTCAACACTACCAATTGTTTGGGTTCAGCAAATGCAGGAATCGCAATTGATGCAGTAGCTGATACAAATACTTTTTGCACTTCCGGTTTTAAGGCCTTGGTGATGTATTCCATGTCTTCTTCAAAACCCAATGCCAATGATTTGTCAAACTCATCAAAAATGTACAATCGAATTCCCTTGGGATCAAAAGTTCTTCTTTTTAAGTGATCAGCAATTCTACCAGGGGTTCCCACTAATAAAGCAGGAGGCTCTACCATACTATTGATTTCAGTAGGCATATCGTGCCCACCATAGGAGCAAATAATCTTATAGCCTGTTTGCATTGCTTTCCAAACCTGTTCAATTTGTATAGCTAATTCTCTAGAAGGAGTTAACACCAAAGCTTGTACCAGCTTGCCTTTCGGATTCAAGTGTTCTAACAATGGAATTAAAAAGGAAAGGGTTTTACCAGATCCAGTTGGAGATAGCAACAACACATTCTTATGGTGCATGATATTACTCACAGCTGCTTCTTGCATTTCATTTAAAGCAGCAATGCCTAAATTTTGGAGTGTTTGTTTACTATCGTTTAGTTTAGTCATAATTAGAATTTCATAAACACATACCCTTTGTTAACGTATGTAGTAATGGTGGTAATGGCAGATAGCACAGGTTCAAATTCAGGCGCAATGGTTGCGGGATCTACTTTACGTTTAAACAAGGTTTGTCCACAAACATATAAGGGTATACCAGCATTTTTAATAGCAGTAAACAAAGGAAGGTTAGGATTATCTACCCCAAATTTTTGTTTATAGGTTTCATTATTTAATATAAAAGGAACAGCACCACCATGAACTACTGCCACCATTTTTAGCTTCTTCGGATCAACTCCTCCTGCTATGTGCAGGTTGGCAATACGTGCAATATTTTCAAAAAACTCACTGATCTCTTTAGGATTTGCGGAAGGACTCGTAATATCAACGAGTACTTTGTACTCCCCTTTTTTATCCATCACATCAATTGCAAATGGCACTTCAGTTACTGCTCCAAATAAAGGTATGAATGGGTATACAACCTTTTGTGCATGCCCAGTTGTGCAGCCCATAATAAAAGCAAAAACAACAAATAAATATTTCATACAATTGATTTATTCTAAGATAAGCTATTTACCAAACTTCTTCTTCAAAGCTTGTAAAGCATCAGTCACATTTAATTGGCTTAGGTCTTCTTCTTTTTTTATAGGTTGATTAGCCCGCTTATGTTGATTAAAGTCTTTTCTTCCTCCAATACCCGCTGCAGGAGCGGCTTCTGTTTGTTTGATAGAGAGTGCAATCCGCTTACGACTCAAATCTACCTCTAATACTTTTACTTGCACTTTTTGCCCCAATTTAAGTGCCTCACTAGGATCTGAAATATACCTATTCGCAATTTCACTTACATGAACCAAACCATCTTGTTTTACACCAATGTCTATGAATGCTCCAAACCGGGTTAAATTAGTCACTACACCGGGCAAAACCAAACCTACTGTTACTTCTTCCATAGAATAGATATTGGCAAACTCAAATTGCTCTAATTCCGATCTTGGATCTAGTCCTGGTTTTTGTAATTCTTTGATGATATCATTTAATGCTAAAACCCCAATTTGATCAGTCGTATATTTTTGGGCTTGAATCGTTTTTAGTAATGCTTCATTTCCAATAAGCGCCTCAACATTGGTACCTAAATCGGTGGCCATTTTCTCAACAATTGGGTAGGCTTCAGGGTGCACCGCACTTGCATCCAATGGATGTTTTGCTTTTGGAATGCGTAAGAATCCGGCACACTGTTCAAAAGCTTTAGCACCCAATCTTGGAACTTTTAATAATTCCTCTCTGCTAGAAAAAGAACCCAATATTTTTCTTTGTTTGATGATATTCTCTGCTACCGATTCATTAATACCACTTACATAACTCAATAGTTGTTTACTTGCTGTATTCAAGTTTACTCCAACTGTATTTACACAACTAACAACCGTTTGATCTAATTTCTCTTTTAGTCTAAACTGATTTACATCATGCTGGTACTGCCCTACCCCAATACTTTTGGGATCTATTTTTACCAACTCTGCTAAAGGATCCATCAATCTGCGACCAATGCTTACAGAACCTCTAACGGTTATATCATAATCAGGAAATTCTTCTCTGGCTATTTCGGATGCAGAGTAAACAGAAGCCCCATCTTCATTCACTAAAAATACAGGTAACCCAAGATTCAATTTTTTAATGAATTGTTCTGTTTCTCTTCCTGCCGTTCCATCTCCAATAGCAAATACCTGAATGTCAAATTGCTTTACCAGCTGCTTTATTTTGTATTCACTATCATATATTTTATTGGCCTCATGAACATAAATCAAATCAGTAGTAAGCAACTCGCCCGATTCATCTAAACAAACCACTTTACAACCTGTTCGGTAACCTGGGTCTATAGCCAGTACCCGCTTAGATCCTAGCGGAGCACTTAACAATAGTTGGCGAAGGTTTTCTGCAAAAACATTAATAGCTTCTTCGTCTGCTTTTTGCTTTAATGCAGTTCTATATTCCGTTTCTAGGCTGGGTTGTAACAATCTTCTGTAAGCATCTTTAATGGCTTTCTTTATATGAGCAACAGAAGGGCTCATCCCTTTAATGAAAAATTCTTCAATCGATTCAATTGCTTCCTCTTCTATGGGAGCAATGGTCATTCTTAAAAATCCTTCTAAGAATCCTCTTAAAATAGCGAGAATACGATGAGAAGGAATTTTATGAATTGGTTCTGAAAAGTCAAAATAATCTTTATACTTAATGGCTTCTGTTTCTTTATCAGCAAGTACTTTGCTTTGTAATGTAGCAGTGTCTTCAAATAATTTTCTGAGCTTTGCTCTAATTTCAGCTTGCTCATTTACTTGTTCAGCAATGATATCTCTTGCACCCTGGAGGGCTTCTTCAATATTCGTGATTTTTTCATTGAAATATTTTGCTGCTTCTGTTTCAGGATCTTCTTGCCCTTGAGCCAATAAAAACAATGCCAATGGCTCTAGCCCATTTTCTCTTGCAACTACCGCTTTGGTTTTACGCTTTACTTTATAGGGCAAATAAATATCTTCTAATTCAATAATGGTAGTAGCAGCATTTATTTTTTCTTGCAAGGTATCCGTCATTTTACCTTGATCGGTAATGGTTTTTTCTATAAATGTTTTACGTTCAGTAAAAGCAAGAATGGTTTTTTGTTCGTCTTGAATTTGCTGAATTTGGACTTCGTCCAAATTACCCGTACTATCTTTTCTATAGCGGGCAATAAATGGGATGGTAGCACTTTCAGCTAATAAATCTAAAACAGTTTCAACTTGAGTAACACGCAAACCAAGTTTTGCGGCAATGATTGGAGCAAAAGACATATATATCATTCAATTTTTAGGGAGGCGAAAGTAGATTATTCCGCTATACGTACCACACGATGAGGATATCTTTCCAAATACTTACGTAGCATAGACTTAATGACTTCGTTTTCTGCATAGGGCGTTACTGCATCTTTTACAGCAGCAATATAAGCAGGTGCAGATGGCTCAGCCATTTCTAAGTGATCTATAGGACCCATCCCAACAAATTTTCCTTTCTCAATTAAAATGGCCGTATTACTTTCTTTAATGATATAGCTAGCTTTTTCTGAAGCAATATAATCAAGGGCTTTTTTTATTTGTTCATTGTGAATGGCTGTATCGGGCCATTCATTAGGAATGGTTTTATCTAAAAAACATAAGGCTGGATGTAACTCAAATTCTCTAACTAATTTCCATAATTCCCGATGGGCATCCGCCAATAATGAGAAGGCTTGAACTGGCTGTGCATTCTTGTGCTTTTTGTCTATTGCCAATCTTAGGTATCCCCGATTGTCTTCAAATTGATAAATAGCCCAGAGCTGTTCAAACTTTTTTTGACTCTTATTAAATGCGGGCCATAGCCTTTTTATTTCTATACTTTCAAACAAACTGGCAATAAATTCAGTAGGACACTCTGTATAGGAAATTTCATAAATCTCTCTTAAAAAATCTTGTCTTTTCTTACTTAAGTCTAAACCAGTAAAATGACTCACCACCCTTTTTTTAATGTTCTTGGCCTTGCCCACATAAATCACTTTTCCTTGCTTATTATGGAAATAATAAACACCCGGAACGGCCGGTAATGATTGAATGTAATGGCTGGGTAAATTGGGGGGCATTAATTGTTCTTGGTTCTCTTTCTGCAACATTTCTTTCACCAGTCGTTCCCCATTGTTTTGCAAAACCAAGTCTAATACTTTAGCAGTTGCTTTGGCATCCCCCCCAGCCCGATGCCGATTTTCAATCTCAATATTGAGTTGTCTACATAAATGACCTAAACCATATTTAGGGAAACCAGGAAAGACCTTTCGACTTAAACGGATGGTACAAAGCTTAGGGGTTTGTAACTCAAACCCAGCTTCTTGTAAATGATGTTTTACAAAACTAAAATCAAAATTCACGTTATGCGCCACAAACACCCTGTTTTTCAATAAGTTATAAATTTGCGGAGCAACTTCATGAAAAGAAGGTGCAGCTTCAACCATGGCATTGGTAATCCCAGTCATGCCAATAACAAAAGGAGGTATGGGTTGATGGGGGTTCACTAAAGTTTCATAAATGCCCTCCACTTCTGAACCGTTGTGCAAGACGATTGCTATCTCTGTGATTCCATGTTGACTAGGAAATCCTCCTGTTGTTTCTATATCTACTACCGCAAATCGCATGAACGCAAGATAAGATTTGTAATATTCTTATAGAAATTACAACTAATGATAAAAAATGAGCTCTTAGTTGTAACAAATAAGTCAATTACCCGTTTATACTCTTGTTATGAGACATTGCAAAAATGAAATTCCCAAGCTAATGATACGCCCCAGTTTAATGGTAGGCTTAGTATTTGGTCTATTTGCTTGTAATTCTCCGGAGCGGGCTGCAAAAATAATTGGCAAAAAAGCAACCCAGAAAGTAACCCAACTTTGCTTGCCCAATCAAATGAATTCGGAAGCTTGTTTACCCGATTTTGACCCAATAATGAGTACCCCATCGTTTTCTGAATCCATTTCAGACAAAACAGAAATCATTTCCACTTGGTAATTCGCAACTGATCATCTAGAAGATTACAACAAGCTCCAACAGTTTCCTTAAATTTGCAGCCAATTGATTTTATGGAGCTGAGCAAGAATTATACCCCCACCGAAATTGAAGCAAAATGGTACGAACACTGGATTAGCAAAAACTATTTCTCCAGTAAACCCGATGAAAGGGAATCTTATACCGTAGTTATTCCACCGCCCAATGTAACAGGGGTATTACATATGGGTCACTGTTTAAATAATACCATTCAAGATATTTTGGTTAGAAGGGCTCGAATGCAGGGTAAAAATGCCTGTTGGGTTCCAGGAACCGACCACGCTTCTATTGCCACAGAAGCAAAAGTGGTGGCCATGTTGCGCGAAAAAGGCATTGCCAAGTCTTCCCTTAGCAGAACCGAGTTTTTAAACTATGCTTGGGAGTGGAAAGAAAAATATGGAGGCATTATTTTACAACAGCTACGTAAAATGGGCTGCAGCTTAGATTGGGATAGAACCAGTTTCACCATGGACCCTGATTACTATGATTCGGTAATCAATGTGTTCTTAGACCTCTATAAGAAGGGGTATATCTATAGAGGTAAAAGAATGATCAACTGGGATGTAAAAGCAAAAACAGCGCTGAGTGATGAGGAAGTAATTTATAAGGAAGTACAGAGTAAATTATACCATGTTAAATATCATCTAGAAAATGGGGGAACCATTACTATTGCAACAGTAAGACCCGAAACGATTTTAGGAGACGCAGCAATATGCGTAAATCCTGCGGATGAGCGATACAAACAACTCCATGGTCAATATGCTTTTGTTCCATTGATTAACCGAAAAATCAAAATCATTCCAGATGAATATGTAACCCTTGATTTTGGTACAGGCGCGTTAAAAGTGACTCCAGCACATGATATGAACGACTATCAGCTGGGGCAGAAATACAATTTAGAAATCATTGATACCATGAACGATGATGGTACTATGAGTGATGCTGCACAATTGTATATTGGTTTAGACAGATTCGAAGTAAGAAAAAAGATAGTTGCAGATTTAGAAGCAGCGGGACATATAGATAAAATTGAAGAATACACCAACCAAGTTGGATTCAGTGAAAGAACCGACGCAGTTGTAGAACCACGTTTAAGCCTGCAATGGTGGGTAAGTATGAAAGATTTAGCTGCACCAGCTTTAACCGCAGTAATGGATGATGAAATTCATTTTCATCCCGCGAAGTTCAAAAACTTGTACCGCCATTGGATGGAAAATGTAAAAGACTGGTGTATCAGCAGACAATTGTGGTGGGGACATCGCATTCCAGCATGGTATACACAAGACGGACATTTTGCGGTAACCAAAACAGCAGAAGAAGCATTGATTGAATTACAAAATAAAACGGGCAATGCTTCATTAGCCCTTTCGGATATTCATCAAGACAATGATTGTTTAGATACTTGGTTCAGTAGTTGGCTTTGGCCTTTTGAAGTATTTAAAGGCTTAAGCAAGCCCAATAATGAAGAAGTAAATTACTACTACCCTACTAGCACTTTAGTTACTGCACCTGAAATTATATTCTTTTGGGTTGCTAGGATGATCATGGCTGGCTATGAATACAAAGGCAGCAAACCCTTTAATGACGTCTATTTCACAGGTATTGTTAGAGACAAACTTGGAAGAAAAATGAGTAAAAGTTTGGGGAACTCTCCAGACTTACTTGGCCTAATAGATCAATACGGAGCGGATGCAGTGAGATTTGGCATCTTGATTGCATCCCCAGCAGGAAACGATATTTTATTTGACGAATCAGCTTTAGAACAAGGAAGAAACTTTAATAATAAGCTTTGGAACGCATTGAAGTTGGTAAAAATGTGGGAAGCTCGATTAGCCAATTCTTCAACAGGTGCAGACTCTGAAGAAGCAACATTTGCCATCAACTGGTTTGAAAATAGATTGAATCAAGTGAGCGCAGAAGTAGATGAGCTCATGACCCAATTTAAATTAAGTGAAGCATTAAAAACAATCTACTCTTTAATTTGGGACGATTTTTGCAGCTGGTATTTAGAATGGGCAAAGCCAGGATTTGAGCAACCTGTTAGTCTACAAGTATATCAAAAAACAGTTGCGTTTTTTGAAAGATTAATGGAGTTATTGCATCCCATTATGCCATTTATTACGGAAGAGATATTCCATTTATTGAAAGAGCAAAAAGAAGACCTTACCGTTAAACTACATAGCAAAGCAAACCCAGCAGATGAAACTATTTTGTCTGCAGGAAGTTTATTAAAAGAAGTTATTACTAAACTAAGAGATGCTAGAAACAAAAACCAATTAAAGCCAAAAGACCCAGTGGTATTGCATATTATGGCAGAAAACGCCACCGGGTATAAAGCCATTGAAAGCATTTTAATGAAACAAGTAAATGCAAGTAAAGTGGTATACACCCAATTAGCCATTGCCAATACCATTGTGGTAAATATAGAAAAAGACAAGTTCTTTATAGAAGCTGAACAACAATTGGATTCTGCTGCGATTAAAGAACGGCTCTTAAAGGATCTTGCTTATGAACAAAACTTTCTTGCATCCGTAATGAAAAAGCTTAGCAATGAAAAATTTGTTCAAAATGCCAAGCCAGAAATTATTGCTTTAGAAAGAAAGAAACAGGCTGATGCTGAAGCTAGAATTAATACCATTGAAGAAAGTTTGAAATCATTATAATGATTAGGATTGCTACACTAGATGATATACCAGCTATACAGCAAGTTGCTTATCATACTTGGCCCTCTGCTTATGGAGGAATCATTTCTGAGGAGCAAATAAAGTTCATGTTAGACCTCATGTATAGCACTGAATCCTTGGTACAGCAAATGGTAAAAGGGCATCAATTTTATTTGTTTGAAGCAGTGCGTGTACAAGCCGAGATGAACGAAATTTTGGGGTTTGCTTCTGTTTCAAATGAATTAAATGGCGTTTTTAAATTAAACAAACTCTATATTAATCCTACGGCTCAAAAAACAGGCGCTGGTAAAGCACTTCTGACTGCAGTTAAAGAATACGCAAAACAAAACGGGGGCAGTCAATTAATACTGCAAGTAAACAAGCAAAATCCTGCTATTGAATTTTACAAGAAACAGGGTCTAAGCGTATTATCAGAACAGGTTTTTGAATTAGAACATGGATTTGTGATGGACGATTATATTATGGGCGTTTCATTGTAATTAAGTTCCACAATAAGTTGCATAGAATCCATCTCCATTTTCTGGTGGTGCTTGGTACAGGGAAATATTCGGCGTTTCTTGATAAGGGTTTTGCAATGCTGTTAGGAACTGATTAAAAGTACTTAAATCACCAGTAAACACCACTGAGTCGAGCACTTTTTCAACCCAATGATTTCTAGGAATCACCAAAGGGTTTTGTGTTTGCATCAATTCTTTAGCTTGTGAAAGACTACTACCCTGCTTAGTCAATAAAGCTTCTCGCTTTTGCAGCCACTCGCTAAAAAATGAACCAGCATAAATCCCTTCAGGAAACAGAATAGATTGAATTTGCAAAAATGTATTGGTATAATCCGCTTCGTTTTCTTTCATCCAATTCAATAATTCTTTAATTAAATCAACCACATCATTGGACAATTGATTTTCATTGAACCCGATTTTTGCGCCCATCATGGCCGTATAGGCTTGAGTATATAATTCAGGAAACAAATTCAAAACTTCTTTAGCCAGTTCAACTGCTTTTGTTTGATCTTCATCAATAATAGGCAACAAAGCATTCGCAAGGCAACTCAAGTTCCAATGAGCAATACCCGGCTGATTGGCGAATGCATACCGGCCATTGCTGTCAATAGAGCTGAATACTTTTGCAGGATCATACCCATTCAGGAATGCACAAGGACCATAGTCAAATGTTTCCCCTGCAATAGACATATTATCGGTATTCATGACCCCATGAATAAATCCTACACGCATCCAATGAACCACCAACTGTACTTGTTTCAATAAAACTTGCTTTAATAATTCCAATGCAGGATTGGCTGATGTATCTAGTGAAGGATAATGTCTTTCTAATGTATAATTGGTATATGCTAATAATTCCTTTTTTGTCAAATAATGGTTCACGAATTCAAAACTTCCCACTCGAATATGACTTTGCATTACTCGGGTTAATACCGCACCATCTTGAATTTCTTCTCTAAATACTTTTTCACCAGTAGTAACTACAGCTAAACTTCTTGAAGTTGGAATACCCAACCCATACATTGCTTCGCTAATAAGGTATTCTCTCAACATCGCTCTTAGTGTTGCCCTTCCGTCTCCCCTTCTTGAATAAGGTGTAGGCCCTGATCCCTTCAGCTGAATATCAAATCTTTGTTGATCAGGAGTGATATGTTCTCCTAATAAGATGGCCCTACCATCTCCCAACATTGTAAAATAACCAAATTGGTGTCCTGCATAAGCTTGGGCCATTGGTGCTGATCCTTCGGTTAATTGATTTCCACTTAAAAGCAGAGAAAGCGTTCCATCGCTGTCTTGTACTTGATCTAAATAAAGACCTAGCTGGTTTGCCAACGCTTTATTAAACAACAATAACTGCGGATTTTGAACGGGAGTAGGATTGACCAATTCAAAAAAAGCATTCCCTAAAGAAGTGTACGAAGTATTAAAATTGAAAATAGAAGTTGACAATGGTCTTATTTTAAATGCAAATTATAAAATCAATGAACCAATACATGTGTTTGTTTAATTACGCCCATAACAAATACCGATTGCACATGCCCAATATTTTCTGCTTGTGATAATTTATTAACATGGAAGTCATAATATGCATCCATACTTTCTGCAACGACTTTTAACATAAAGTCGAATTCTCCCGAAATATTGTAACATTCAATTACTTCATTTAATTCATGCATTCGCTTAATAAATTTCCCTCCTGCCGTTTTATCGTGCTGCTTTAAGGAAACATAACAAATAACCATCAACCCTTTTTTCACTTTTGTATGATCAACCAATGTGGCGTATTGTTTAATCACTCCCGTCTCTTCCATCCGCTTAATACGTTCATGCACGGGGGTTGTACTTAAATGAACCTGATCGGCAATTTCTTTTACAGTTGCTCTTGCATTTTGCTGTAATACTTTTAAAATGGCAATGTCTTTCGCGTCTAAAGAAAGTGAAATAGTGGATTCGGCTTTTTTAATTGGTCTAGGCATGTCAAACTGCTATTTTATTCTTATAATAAGCAGCAAATTAGATATTTATTCTTTATTTATAAATAATTATGTGCTTTTATTCTTTAAAACTAGTTTTGCACTACAATAAAACACTATTATGTCTACATTAACATCAACAATTGATTTCAGCTTGCCTTACAAAGTGGCTGATATTAGCTTGGCCGATTGGGGTCGTAAAGAAATTCGTTTAGCAGAAGCGGAAATGCCAGGTTTAATGGCTTTACGTGCTGAATATGGTGCTTCTCAACCTTTGAAAGGTGCAAGAGTTGCAGGTTGTTTACATATGACCATTCAAACTGCTGTTTTAATTGAAACATTAGTAGCATTGGGTGCTGAAGTAAAGTGGAGCTCTTGTAATATATTTTCTACGCAAGACCAAGCTGCCGCTGCAATAGCTGCTGCTGGTATTGGCGTATTTGCTTGGAAAGGTCAAACACAAGAAGAAGCAGATTGGTGTATTGAGCAAACTTTGTTTTTCGGTGGTGCTGATCGTCCTTTAAATATGATTTTAGATGATGGTGGAGATTTAACCAATATGGTGTTTGATAAATACCCTGAGTTAATTGCTCATATCAAAGGTTTATCTGAAGAAACAACTACTGGTGTTCACCGTTTATACGAGCGCATGGCAAAAGGCACTTTACCTATTCCTGCAATCAACGTGAATGATTCTGTAACTAAATCTAAATTCGATAACAAATACGGTTGTCAAGAGTCTTTAGTTGATGCTATCCGCAGAGCTACCGACGTAATGATGGCTGGTAAAGTTGCTGTTGTTGGTGGATACGGTGATGTTGGTAAGGGATCTGCCCTTTCTCTTCGTGGAGCAGGCTGTAGAGTAATTGTTACTGAAATTGATCCTATTTGTGCTTTGCAAGCAGCTATGGATGGATTTGAAGTAAAACCAATGGCAGTTGCTGTTACAGAAGCTGATATTGTGGTTACTGCCTCAGGTTGTAGAGACTTGATTACTGAAAAGCATTTCCGCTTAATGAAAGACAAAGCGATTGTTTGTAATATTGGTCACTTTGATATTGAAATTGATATGGCTTGGTTGAATGCAAATTATGGTAACACAAAAGATACCATTAAACCTCAGGTTGATTTATACAATATTGACGGAAAAGACATTATAGTATTAGCTGAAGGTAGATTGGTTAATTTAGGTTGTGCAACTGGTCACCCATCTTTTGTGATGAGTAACTCATTCAGCAACCAAACTTTGGCTCAAATTGAATTGTGGATGAACCACAAAAACTACGAAAACAAAGTGTACGTTTTACCAAAGCATTTAGATGAGAAGGTAGCACGTTTACACCTTGCAAAAGTGGGCGCTCAATTAGATGAGTTAACGGATGAGCAAGCTGCTTATTTAGGCATCAGCAAAAACGGACCTTTCAAATCTGATATGTACCGTTACTAGTATAATTTTATATTTATTTAGCATAGCGCCCCGAGTAATCTCGGGGCGTTTTTATTATAAGCACTTATTTTAATTGTAAAAAGTGATTATAATCATATATGCAATTATGAAAACCTTTAATATATTTATAAAAAATTACAACTCCCCCTCGAATTTTTGATGTGTAATCTTACCTAAATGAACGCTTTTAAGAAATTCTTAGTTATACCATTATTATTAATCTTATGGAGTTGTTCTAGCAATAATAATATTGATTGGAATACAAAAGAAAGTTTTGTAGACACTGCACTCAATCAAATTAGTCAGCAGAAAAAAACAACAAAAAGAAGTGAAATCATATTCCTCGACTCAATTTTAAAAGGGAAAGAACTAAACTTTAAGCAACAGATTCAAGTATATGCGTATAAATCTGGCATATACTGTTACCATTTACAAAAGCCTGACTCTGCCAAATTGTATGCAGACTCAATGTTGTACTTATTGAGTGATAAAGACCCACAAAAATATCCCAATGCATTTACTTATGCATATTATACAAATGGAGATGCCATGTATGCGAGTAATCAATTTAATGAAGCTTATACCTTTTATTATAAAGCAAGGCAAATTAATTCAGATGTAAAAGATTATTGTTCACTAAAAGAATACAGCTATAGGGTTGGAATGATATTGTATAAGCAACAAAAATTCAAAGAAGCAGCGGAGAGTTTTCAACAAAGTTTAGCTGAATCTAACTTATGCGAAAAAGACAAACTTTTCTCAAACTACTATAGGAAGCAAGAATTATACAACAATATTGCATTGAGCTATTTCATGCAGGGCAATGATGATAGTGCATTAACTAATTATCAAAAAGCGCTTGACTATATAACTGCACACCAAAAATCAGATAGTACCACTCTTTTTTATGATGAAATGGCTAAAGGAGTTTTATATGGTAATATTGGTGATCTCTATAGAAAAAAAGGGGATAATCAGGAAGCAGAAAAAAACTACAAAAAAAGCATTGATATTAATTTACATTCTGGGAGGGAAACTATTGATGCACAATACAGCTATTTGAAATTAGCAGAGTTGTACGAAGAACAGAAAAAAATTAATCAATTAGGTACCGCATTAGAAGAAATTAGAAAATCAATGGATGAATTCCCTAATCCTAAAGGCGAAATTAAATGGAATAAACTTTCGTGGAAATACTATGATTTTTTAAACAACAAAGAAAAAGCCTATCTACATTTAACCAAGTATCAAGAATTACTAGAAGAAGACAATAAGCTGAATAAACTTATTTACGAAGTAGATATCAATAAACAACTTGAATTATTAGATAAGCAAAACCAACTTCATTTAGCTCAACACGAAAATGAAGTTTCTAAAACTTATCTCATTTCTGTAGCAGTCATTCTATTCCTTATTGTCTTAATAAGTATAATACTTGGGAAAAATTGGATTCATTCTAAAAAACATATTGAAGAACTAAAAGGATTAAACGAAACAGTAAATATTCAGAATGAGCAATTAGAAATTGCCATGAGTGCCTTACAAAAAACCATTTCAGAAAAAGACAATATTTTAAAATTGGTTGCGCACGATTTAAGAACACCAGTAGCTTCCATTCCAACAATGGTTGAAATTATAATAGCTGAAGAAGACGAAGAACAAAAATCAGAATATCTCGAAATGATTAAATCGGCTTGCAATAGTTCCTTAACACTAATTGCAGAAATCATGGCCACAGCAGATATTAGCAATAAAAACATTGAAAAAGAGCCTACCCTACTGAACGAGTTTATGAACGATTGCGCTGCAATTCTAGAATTAAAAGTAAAAGAGAAAAATCAACAATTAATTGTAGAGTTGCCAGCAACTGATACAACCGTTATGTTGAATCCTGAAAAAATGAAAAGAGTTGTATTTAATTTAGTAACTAATGCAGTTAAATTCAGTAAAAAAGATACAACAATTACGCTTAGAGCAAAAAAAATAGACAACAGAGTAATTATTGAAGTTGCCGATAATGGTATAGGAATTCCCGAAAAATTACTTCCTGAAATATTTAATATATCTAAATCAGGAAAACGAAAAGGAACAGATGGGGAGAAGTCTTATGGATTAGGATTAAATATCTGCAAACGAATAGTGGAAGCACATGATGGATCTATCCTTGTAAAAAGCCAAGAAGGCAAGGGCAGTACTTTTACAGTAGAACTCCCCTTGTCTTAATGCTATTTGGTCAGTAACCCGTATAACTCATCCTTTAACATTAACCTTTTCTTTCTGAGTTCAGTTAAAACACCATCTGCGGGTGTTTCAACACCTGTTTCAATTCTGTATACTGAATGATTCACTTCATCGTATTCATCTGTTAGTTTTTTAAAATGTGCATCAGCCACTTTTAATTCAGAAATTTTAGAATCAAATTCTGGGAATTCATGGTGTAAGTCGTGTTTTTCCATTATGTTGTATTTTTATGACTAAAGTTATTCACCCCGCTACTAAAAAAAAATGATAAAAATCAGGTCTTTAGCAAAATGGGCATTTATATGCATACTAATTGCATTATTTGCGGGATCGGGATCTGCGCTATTCTTAATTACACTAGATTATATCACAGAAATTAGAGATGATCATACTTTACTGATTGCCTTTTTACCCATTGCTGGTTTTATTACAGCATTGATATACCTCCATATTGGCAAAGCTTCAGCTGCGGGCAATTCATTGATAAATGAAAATATAGTAACACCAACAAAACCCATCCTACATTTTTTGATGGCTCCATTAATTCTTCTCACCACACTATTAGCGCATTTATTCGGAGGTTCTGCTGGTCGTGAAGGAACGGCGCTGCAAATTTCTGCAGGCTTAGCAGATCAACTGACGAAGCCCTTTCAGCTAAATAGTATTGAAAGATGTAGTTTATTATTAGCTGCAGTTGCTGCTGGTTTTGGATCTGTATTTGGAACACCGATTGCTGGGGCTGTTTTTGCATTAGAATTCACTCGAACCAAAAAAATACTTACCCCCCACTCAATTATCATCGTAATCATTTGTGCTTATTTATCACATTGGGTTTGTTTAGCATGGGGAGTATTTCACACAACCTATATTATCAATGATATACCTCAACTAAATTTCATCAATTTTACGTGGTTATTAATTAGTGCCCTGGTATTTGGCATCATCGCTTTTACGTTTAAAAAAAGTTTGCACTTTTTTAAACAATGGGCTTCCAAATACATTCCTAATGAATTATGGAAATCAGTTATTGGAGGTACCATTATAGCAGTTATTGTTTACTCAATAAATGGTTTTGACTTTATTGGATTAGGTATTCAATCAATTGTTGAAGCATTTCGTGTTCCTGCAAATAATTTTGATTTCATCATTAAAATGGTACTTACCATTTTAACATTGGGTGTTGGTTTCAAAGGTGGCGAAGTAACCCCGTTATTCTTTATCGGTGCAACATTAGGAAGTTGTCTTTCACTCATCTTGCCATTACCTATTTCATTTTTATCGGGAATGGGAATGGTGGCTGTTTTTGGAGCAGCAGCAAAAACACCCATTTCGGCTACTTTCCTAGCCTGGGAGCTTTTTGGTAAAGAATATTTTTTTTATGCTTTTGTTATTTGCATAATAGCTAGTTTTATTGCTGGTAAAAAATCAATTTATCAACCTTAACTAAATGAACTGGCAGCCCGATTTTTTAGAAAACGAATTAGTAAAACTGGTACCACTTACTGAAGCACATTTTGATCAGCTATATGCTGTTGCTTCGGATCCACTTATTTGGGAACAACACCCCAATAAAAACAGGTATCAGTTAGAGGTGTTTCAGAACTTTTTTAAAGGCGCACTTAAATCTAATGGAGCATTTATGATTGTAGATGCTAAAACGAACGATGCTATTGGAAGTAGTCGTTTTTGCAATTACCAACCCGAAAGCAACACCATTGAAATAGGATATACTTTTTATGCAAGAAAATGCTGGGGCAAACCTTACAATAGATCAACCAAACAATTGATGATCAACTATGCCCTTGAAAAAGTAGATGCCATTCATTTTTTTGTTGGAGCAGAAAATATTCGTTCTCAAAAAGCAATGGAGAAATTGGGTGCAATTAAATTAGGTGAAGTACTAATGCCCTATTACGGTGAACCAGACAGATTGAATTTTCAATATCAAATAGACCCAACTCTGTGGGATAAAAATTTTAAACCCTAGTGATGAAAGAAAGCAATAATAGGCCCGCGCAAGCCAAGATTATAAGAAACTTTAGAAAGTTGCACAGGATTACTGGGGCTTTGTTATTTGTTTTCTTCTTTATAGTCGCTATTACTGGTTCATTGTTGGGATGGAAAAAAAACAGCGGTGGATTGATCATGGCTAAATCATACAAGGGGAGTTCAACGGATTTGAGGGATTGGCTTACAGTAGATAGTTTATATAAAAACGCTTGTACTTATCTAAAAGACTCTGTTTCAGACAAACTTTCTACCGAAATAGATCGAATTGATATCAGAAAAGACAAAGGGATGGTGAAGTTTGTTTTTGCCAACCACTTTATCGGCTTGCAAGTGGATGGAGCAACTGGGAAAGTATTATTTATTGAAAATAGAAGAGCAGATTATATAGAAAAAATTCACGACGGCTCCATTATTGATTTTTATTTGGGCTGGGATGGTTATTTTAAACTAGTCTATACAAGCATAATGGGATTAGCACTCATTCTATTCACTGTAACTGGGTTCTGGCTTTGGTATGGGCCAAAAAGAATGAGAAAACATGCTTAAATTGAAGAATGACCGCTACTGATATTTGGATGCTTATAGCTGGATTGGGACTATTCCTTTATGGAATGTTTCATTTAGAAGATTCCATGAAACAAATGGAAGGTCGTTCCTTTAAATTATTTCTTCAAAAAAACACCAAGAATAAATTCAAAGCCATTCTAAGTGGAACAATCGTTACGGCTGTTTTACAAAGCAGCTCCATTGTGAACTTGATGGTACTATCTTTTGTAGGAGCAGGAATTTTATCCATGCGCAATGCTATTGCAGTAGTATTAGGAGCCAATATTGGAGGCACATTCAATAGTTGGTTGGTTGCTTTATTAGGATTTAAAGTTGAACTAAACAATATTACCCTACCATTGATTGGGATATCGGGTATATGCCTAATTATATTTAAACAGAGAAAAACAGTTTATCAAATAGCCCTTTTTTGTATGGGTTTGGGAATGCTCTTTTTGGGTCTTCAGTTCATGAAGCAGAGCATGGACGCCATGATGACCCAATTTGATTTTACCCCTTACCTATCCTATCCGAGATTTGTATTTCTTTTACTAGGCTTTATCATTACTTCCATTATTCAAACTAGTTCTGCTACGGTTGTAATTGTATTAACAGCGCTATACGCGCATGTGATTCCAATTGAAACTGCAGTTGCAGTTGTTTTAGGTGCGGAACTTGGTACAACGGTTAAATTGATATTAGGGGCAATTGGAGGTAATGCTGCTAAAAAAAGAGTGGCGATGGGTAATAGCTTGTTCAATGTACTAACATCTACGCTAGGCTTTATTTTAATTGAACCAATTATTCATCTTATTACCCATACTTTTTATATAAAAGACCCCATATTGGTTTTAGTTGCATTTCAAACATTTATTAATCTGGCGGGTGTTTTATTGATTTATTTTTTCTTAAACAAATACGGAGATTTTCTAGAGAAGCAATTTATTGAAGAGAAAAAAAGCGTTTTGCAGTATTTACAGAACGCAAGTGTAGAAGTTCCTTCAACCATCACTGATATGATGAAGAAAGAAGTAGGTCTATATATTGAAAGAGTCATTAGATTTAATTTAATCAGCTTTCATATAAAACCCAATTGGCTTATTAACAGTGATTTTGAATTGATTTACCAAACTCAGTATGCAAAAAATGAAGCCACTGAACTGTCCAATCAATACCAACTCTTAAAAGTAACAGAAGGTGAAATTTTAGCTTACTATTCAAAAGTTATTGCTCAAATGAAGCAGTCCGATGAAATCATCAAAATCAACAAACTAATAGAATCATTGAGGAATGCAATGTATTCGGCAAAGGGAATGAAAGATGTATACCATGATAAAACTGAATTCAGCAATTCAATTAACGAAGTGAAATACGAAATGTATCACCAGTTTCAAGCTGAATTAAGTGAATTCTATAAAATATTATATGCTTCTTTTACAAATAAAGAAATAAATACAAGGCTTGATAGCATTACCATTTTATTAGATAAAAATAAAACAGACTTTGACGAAAGAATCAACCACTTCTATCTTCATGCAGGTCAAAATGTACTGAAAGAAAAAGATATTTCCACTTTGTTCAACTTGAATAGGGAATTATACTCTTCTTGTAAAGCAATTGCACTTGCGGTAAAAGATTATAAAGAGTAATCGAAATAAAAAAACGTCTCAGTTAAATGAATCACTGAGACGTTTTATCAATTAAAAAATATTTATAAATTTCCCCTTAAATCTTGTTCTCTTTCCAAAGCTTCAAAGAGTGCTTTGAAATTTCCCTTCCCAAAACTTTTAGCTCCTTTTCTTTGTATGATTTCAAAAAATAAAGTTGGTCTATCTTCAACAGGTTTACTAAAAATCTGCAATAAATAACCCTCATCATCTCTGTCTACCAATATTCCTAATTCTTTTAATGGTTCAAGATCTTCATCAATTTTGCCTACCCTACTAATTAAATCATCGTAGTATGAATTGGGAACTTTCAAAAACTCAATACCTCTTTTTTGCAACTCCGATACGGTAGCTACTATATCGTTGGTAGCCAATGCAACGTGTTGACAACCTTCTCCATCATAAAAATCAAGATATTCCTCTACTTGAGATTTTTTCTTTCCCTCTGCAGGCTCATTAATAGGAAATTTAACAAAGCCATTTCCATTACTCATGACCTTGCTCATCAATGCAGAGTACTCTGTAGAAATATCATTATCATCAAAGCTGAGGATATTTTTAAATCCAAGCACATTTTCATAAAATGCTACCCATTTATTCATTTGATTCCAACCCACGTTTCCAACACAATGGTCTACATATAACAGACCGGTGCTGGTTGGATTATAGGTTGATTCCCATTTTTTAAACCCCGGCAAAAAAACACCATGATAATTTTTCCTTTCGATAAATAAATGAACCGTATCGCCATAAGTCTTAATTCCGCTAATAACCGCTTCCCCATTTTCATCGGATAATTTGATAGGTTCTACATCGGAAACTGCACCACGACTGGTTGTTTGGAACCATGCATCTGCTGCATCTTCTACCATTAATGCAAGGTGCTTTACTCCATCCCCATGTTTATAAATATGATCGGCAATTTCATTATTAGCTCTAAGCGGTGTAGTAAAAACAAATGTTAGCTTATTTTGCCTTACTACATAGCTTACTTTTTCTTTTATTCCGGTTTCTGGGCCAGCATACGCTAAGCTTTGAAAGCCAAAAGCTGTTTTATAAAAATGTGCAGCTTGTTTAGCATTGCCCACATAAAACTCTACATAATCTGTTCCTTGTAGCGGTAAAAAATCGCCTTGCTTCAAAGAAGCATTCGATAACATTGCTGAAGTTGTATTCATAATTAGTAAAAATTAAAATTGAAAAATAAATGACTATAAAGAAGCACCAATACTCAATGACTAATGGTTAATGCTTCAATTAATAGATAATATTCAATTCTATTATCACTAAATCGTTTATGAGGATAATCAGGTAGCATCGACGCAAATTTAGTTATCTTTGTGCTTATGAAAATTGGAATTCTTGGAGGAGGTCAATTAGGTCGTATGTTGCTTCAAGCAGCGGCTAATTACACAGTTGAAACCCATGTTTTAGAAAATGATCCCAATTGCCCTTCGGCTCATTTGTGTCATCATTTTACCAAAGGAGATATTACGGATTTTGATGCAGTATATCAATTTGGTAAGCATTTAGATGCCATAACCATTGAAATTGAGTCGGTTAATGTAGATGCTTTAGAAAAATTGCAAGCTGAAGGAGTTAAAGTTTACCCCCATCCTTCTGCTATTCGAATTATAAAGAATAAAATCATACAAAAACAATTCTATAAAGACAATGGCATTCCAAGTTCAGAATTTGTAATTACTGAAACAAAGGAAGATGTACTCAATCATTTGTCTTTCTTACCAGCTGTTCATAAAATTGGCGAGGGCGGGTATGATGGTAAGGGTGTTCAAATTATTAATAATGAATTTGACTTAGACAAAGCATTTAGCGTAGCAAGTGTATTAGAGAAAAAAGTAGTCATCAAAAAAGAAATAGCCTTAATTGTTGCAATGAACGACAAAGGAGAAACAGCTCTTTTTCCTGCATCTGAAATGATGGTTAATCCTGCATTGAACTTATTAGATTACCAAATAAGTCCGGCCTTAATACCAGAGAAAGTGCTTTGGGTGGTAGAGGCAGTTGCTGTTAAACTAGTGAAAGCACTCAATAGCCCCGGGCTCTTTGCAGTAGAAATGTTTATTGATCAAAATGATGAAGTTTGGGTAAATGAAACAGCTCCTCGCGTGCACAATAGTGGCCACCATACCATAGAAGCCAATTACTGTAGCCAATACGATATGTTATGGCGAATTATGCTAAAATATCCTTTAGGTAATACAGATCCAATTCTACCTGCTGCAATAGTCAATATCATTGGCGAAGATGGATATAGCGGGAATGCCGTTTATGAAGGATTAGAAGAAGTACTTAAAACAGATAATGCTTTTGTTCATCTATACGGCAAACTAACCACCAAGCCTGGTAGGAAAATGGGACATGTTACCATCATGCATAAAGATTATCAAGACCTAACGCATAAAGCCAACAAAATCAAAAACACACTTAAGGTAAAAGCCAATTAACTTTTCTTGGTATTCAATGGCTTTAAGAATCCTATACCTATCAAGCTTTTTGTTTGAAGGCCGGGAGAATTTTTTGATGGGCCAAACAGTCTTACATCGTCGTCATAAATAAGATCTAAGCTATAAGTTGCCGAAAAGAATTTATTGATTTTAAAAGAAAATAAATTCGTCATAAACAAGTCTACGTTTTGTGGACGACTTTGGTAATTGGAGAACAAATCCATTTTCCCTTTATACGTAATGTTCTTTGCGATGGTATTACTGTAATTGAATGTTATGAATGCTCCTATTTGATTAAAGTTACCCGCTCCTGCAGGAACCCCATATCCTCCTTTATCCGATAAAGATTTATTAGCCAACACAATCCACCTTGAAGTAAGTGGAGAAATGAAAATTGACAAATACTGGTCTGGTTTATAATCAAACCCCGCAGACAAAATGATATATGCTGGAGACAAAAGTGAAGAGGTAAAAGTGGGTATATTGTTATTAAAAGTATACCCATCAAAAAATTGTGACCTGAAATTAATCAGTGTGGAAACATACCATTTTCCCAAAGAATCCATTTTATAACCGTATTTACTTAAATAATCTAAACGATCGTCGTTTTTACGGCTCCCTAAACTGGTACTTTGAATATACCCTAGATTTATGTCAATTGAATTATCCCAAAAATGCCTTTTTTGTTTATAAAGAATGAAATAGTTCATATAACCATTGGCAGTTAGAGAAAAATTATCACCTCCGGATGCCCAGTTGCTTAATGAACCTTGCGCTAAGTTAAAACTAAATAACCCGCCTCTTTTCCAGTTCCAGCCTGTTGTGTCATTGTCCTTTTTTATTGTTCGGTTAATCTCTCTTTTCAATGCTTGCACCACATTGTCTTGGCCATTCACAATAAATCCGGTTGTTAACATAAGGGTTAACCACAGGAAAATTCTACTCATGTATACATTTTTCAAACCAAAGATAGTAAACCCCTGCAATTTTTTGTTCATTATCGCTGACAAACTGGCATAAATTGAGGATATTCAGTACATTTGTAGCTTAATTAACAAAGGATGGAATTGGCTGAAATATTGAATAAAAAACACGACGAAGCAAGACAAGGTGAAGCGTTTAAAGCAGACTCCATTTCGTTATTGTATAACAAGAAATTTTATATTGAGAGTTATGGTTGTGCAATGAACTTTTCGGACAGTGAAGTGGTGGCTTCTATTCTTCAAGAAAATGAATTCAGCCCAACTACCGATTTTGAATCTGCCGACCTTATTTTAATTAACACTTGTTCAATCAGGGAAAAAGCGGAGCAAACCATTCGGAAGCGTTTAACTGAATTTAGAAAAATAAAAAGAACCAGACCTGGAATGCTAATAGGTGTGCTAGGCTGCATGGCTGAACGATTAAAAGCTCAATTATTAGAACAAGAAAAATTAGTTGACCTTGTAATTGGACCAGATGCATATCGATCTCTCCCAGCTTTAATAAAAGAAGCTTCAGGTGGTCAAAAAGGAGTGAATGTATTATTAAGTAGAGACGAAACCTACGGCGACATTGCTCCCGTTAGGTTAAACAGCAATGGAATTACTGCATTTGTATCAATCACAAGAGGTTGTAATAATATGTGCAGCTTCTGTGTTGTTCCATTTACTAGAGGGCGTGAAAGAAGTAGGTCTGCTGGTTCTATTATAGAAGAAATTAAATCATTGGTTGAACAAGGGTACAAAGAAATTACTTTACTAGGACAAAACGTAGACAGTTATCATTGGGTGAATGATAGCGGTGATGAAACCGTCACTTTTGCTAATTTACTTGAAATGGCCGCATTGGTTAGTCCTGATTTAAGGGTTCGATTCAGCACTTCTCATCCAAAAGATATTACCGACGACGTGTTGTATACCATGGCTAAATACGAGAATATTTGTAAATGCATTCATCTTCCAGTTCAAAGTGGTAATACTAGGGTATTGCAATTGATGAATAGAACCTACTCAAGAGAATGGTACTTGGCTAAAGTAGATCGCATCAGAGAAATCTTACCTAATTGTGGCTTAACCTCGGATATGATTGCGGGCTTTTGTACTGAAACAGAAGAAGAACACCAAGACACTTTAACCCTTATGGATTATTGTGGATTTGATATGAGTTATATGTATTTCTACAGTGAGCGTCCGGGCACTTTAGCTGCTAGAAGATTTAAAGATGATATTTCATTAGAAGATAAAAAACGTCGCTTACAAGAAATCGTAGATAAACAAGGAGCGCTTTCTACAAGAAGTAACTTAAACGATATTGGAAAGACTTTCAAAATCTTAATTGAGACACATTCAAAAAGAGATGTAAATGATTGGACCGGTAGAACCAGTCAAAACAAAATAACTGTATTCCCCAAATCAAATGAAAACCAAAAACCGGGTGATTATGTTTGGGTAAAAATTCATGATTGTACAAGAGCTACCCTATTAGGTACAATTGTGGACCATCCTTAAACCATTAATTATGGATTTGCAAAGTATAAAAAATAGATTTGGGATCATCGGGAACTCACCCGCGTTAAATCATGCATTAAATACCGCTGTGCAAGTTGCAGCCACCGATTTAACGGTGTTAATTGTGGGAGAAAGTGGTGTAGGTAAAGAAGTGTTTTCACAAATCATTCATGCATTATCTTCTAGAAAACATAATCCGTTTATAGCAGTAAACTGCGGAGCCATACCTGAAGGCACCATTGACTCTGAATTATTTGGCCACGAAAAAGGAGCATTCACTGGTGCTGTTGATAGTAGAAAAGGGTATTTTGAAACAGTAAACGGTGGCACCCTTTTCATGGATGAAATTGGGGAAATGCCATTGGGCACGCAAGCCAGATTATTAAGGGTTCTTGAAACAGGTGAATTTATTCGTGTAGGTAGTTCTAAAGTGCAGAAAACGGATGTTCGAGTTATTGCAGCTACCAACAGAGAATTATTAGAGTTCACCCAAAAAGGTAGATTCAGAGAAGACTTATATTATCGATTAAGCACTGTTCCAATAAGGGTTTCGTCCTTAAGAGATCGTAAAGATGATATTCTTTTGTTGTTTAGGAAATTTGTTGTTGATTTTGCTGAACGTTATAAAACAACACCTGTTCAATTAGATGAAGAAGCAAAGGAAATGTTGATACAGTATCCTTGGCCTGGGAATATTAGAGAGTTAAAAAATATTGCAGAACAAATTTCTGTTTTAAGCCCAACTAATCAAGTTAGTGGAAAAGAAATGCGCATATTTCTTCCTGAAAAGAAAGACAACAGAATGCCCATGTTGGCAGGAGCTGGAACTGGCTCAGGTGAATTTGCGAACGAAAGAGAAATTCTTTACAAGCTCTTTTTTGACATGAAAAAAGATGTAACAGAATTAAAAAAGATGTTTGTAGAGATTTTACAAAATCCTTCTTTAGCTGGGGCTGCAGCCAATTTCACAAAGGAGTCTATACTAAATGATTATGCAGGGAATGTGAATGAAATGCCTGTGATGAATTCAAATAGCAATACGAATACCATCAATACTGGCCAGAGCAATTTACTTCCTGCAAATAGCAACAACGGGTCTTTACCGGTAATATTAAACAATGAAGACATTCAAGTTCATGAGGAAGTAGAAGAGTCTTTAAATATTATGGACAAGGAAAAGGAATTAATCATCAAGGCACTGAAAAAGCATAGAGGAAAAAGAAAAGACGCTTCTTTAGATCTTGGTATTAGTGAAAGAACTTTATACCGCAAATTGAAAGAATATGATATTGATGAATAATTGGATGACTAAAAAAATTGTCACACTGCTTTTATTAGTAGGCTTTTTATTGAGTGGTTGTTTTGTTTACAAATTCAACGACGCAGTTATACCTACCAATGTAAAAACAGTAAAGATTGGATTTATAGAAAACAGGGCTAGGTATGTTAACCCTCAATTGAGTCCAAAATTAACAGACAAGTTACAATCAAAAATTACGGGTCAAACCAAGTTGACCAGAACCAATAATGATGATGCTGATTATGTGATTAGTGGCGCAATAACAAACTACGACCCAAGTCAAACAGTTGGGGTTTCCGCTCAACAAGCAAGCACTAACCGATTAACAGTTACAGTGCATATTGTCCTGCGCAAAACATTAGACAACAAAGTGGAAGAATTTGATGTTTCCAGAAGCTTTGATTTCTCTGCAAACCTTACCCTTCAACAAGCAGAAGGACAGTTATTAGACGAAGTAATAAGAAACCTAACAGACGAAATATTTAATCGCATTTTTAATAACTGGTAAGAGAGTTGTATCTTTATTCTTTATGAAATTTACGCAGGAAAAAGCTTTGGTTCATTTAACAGGTAGTGCTGATCTATCTTCTATTAAAATGGAAGCCATAGAGAAATTAGTGCACGATTATCCATTCTTTTCTCCAGGGCAATATTTATTTGCTGCTAAATTAAAAAAAGAAGATCATCCCCTAGTTGGTTCTCAGGCCATGAAAGCGGCACTGTATTTTACTAATCCGCATTGGCTTCAATTTCAACTTGAGGCATTAAAGGATCCAGGGATTGATCAGGCACCCAAACAAGAATTGGATACTGCATTGCTTCGCTCTATTCGTCAAAAAGATATTGAATGGGATGAAATGATCAGTTTGCCAAAAATTGAAGAGACCATTGAATCTGCAGAAAAGAGTTTTGTGGCTCCAGAGCTACCTAACCCAGATATTTCGATTCCAACAATAGAGAGTGTTAGAGAATTGATGAAAGGAATTGATCCAATAGACAAACCAGGAACGATTATTCCAGTTATTCGAGAAAATACGCCTTCAGAACCTGTAGACTATACACTTCCTGAATTGACTTCCAATGAACCTTTCGATCCTGTTTTCAGTGCTTTAAATAACCAAGAAACAATTGATACTCCAGCTCCAATTGAAGCTAAGCAATCAACCCTTGAGCCACTTTTACCAGAACAAGAATACAGTGAAGAGGAAGTAAGCAGCACTACTGCTCATCCCGACCAAGATAAAAGTGATGCCAAAATCGCCAGCATTTTATCTAATCAATTGGCCGAATTTAGAAAACCAATTGAAAAAGAGACAGAACTAACAATTGAGCCTGTTCAAGATAAATTACATACGATTGATTATTTCGCATCACAGGGTATACAAATTGATTTAAGTAAGATTCCGCAAGATAAACTCACCACGAAATTGCGAAGGTTTACCGATTGGTTAAAAGACATGAAAAACCATAGTCCAAACCCTGAAGACCTTGGCACTAGCCCCGAACAAGAGAAAAAAGTAGCTGAAACCGCCTTGGTTTCTAACGAATCGAAAGAAATTTTAACCGAAACAATGGCAGAAGTTTTGGCTAAACAAGGCCAAATTGATAAAGCAATTCAGCTTTATATCAAATTAAGTTTCTCTAATCCTGAAAAAACCGCTTATTTTGCAGACAAAATTCAACAATTAAAAGGTATTTAAAATGATTTATCTGTTCTTGGTTCTCATTGTGATTGCAGCCGTGGGTTTGGCATTTATGGTTTTGATTCAAAATCCCAAAGGTGGCGGATTAGCCGGCAATGTGGGTGGAATTAGCAATCAATTAATGGGTGTTAAACAAACTACTGATGTTTTAGAGAAAGGCACTTGGATTTTTGCCGCCATCATAGCTCTTTTAGCATTATTCTCTACTTTGTTTTTAAAAGGAGGTACTACTGATGTTGACACTGAAGTTCTTCAGAAAATCAATACCACTACTACAACTCCAGCGCCTGCTGCCACTGGAATTCAACAAGCTCCAGCTGCAACAGTACCTGCAAAAACCGACACATCTAAGAAATAATTATATTTCTACTTATTTTAAACCCTGCCTTATAAAAAGACAGGGTTTTTTATTTATTTTACTTTATGGCTCGAAAAAAACAATCCTCCACCAAACCAACCAATAGGTTAAAGCGAACTTTCATCATTATCAGCATCGCATTGATCTTAATTGCAGCGATAGTGTATTGGCTTTTTGCCTTTTCCGCAACTGCATTTGACGAAAAAAGTAGAATGGTGACTATTGAAAAAGACAATACCCAAAAATCTGCAGTTTTAAAAGTTTTTGAAGATGCAGGAATTTTAAAATTCCCGAGTCTTTTAGGTATTGCCGGTGCCCCATTTAATATTTGGGATAAAATGAAGCCTGGGAGATATGAGATTAAAAAAGGGCAAAGCATTATCGATATTGTTAGAATGCTCAAAAACGGAAGATTGGCTGAAGTGAAACTAGTGATCAATAGAATTAGAACTAAAGCAGAGCTTGCAAAGCTGATCAGCAAACAATTCATGACCGACTCTACAGAAGTAATGGAATATTTAAGTTCCAACGATTCGCTAGCAATGATTGAATCAGACACTACCCTATTTTTCACCAAAATAATTCCAGATACCTATAACTATTTTGCAGACGCTTCTATGAAGACCATTCTTCAGAAACTAAGTGCTGGATCTAAAAAATTTTTGGAGAAAAACAATCGCCTTGAAAAAGCGGCAGCCTTAAAAATGACCCCTGAGCAAGTTTATATTCTTGCTTCCATTGTGGACGAAGAAACCAATTATGACTCAGATAAGTATAAAATTGCAAGTGTTTACATCAATCGGTTAAAAAAGCAAATGCCTTTGCAAGCTTGTCCAACTATTAAGTATGCAATGAATGATTTTACCATTACGCGCATTTATGAGAAGTATTTAACCAATCCTTCACCATATAATACCTATAGAGTTAAAGGCCTCCCTCCTGGTCCAATTTGTACGCCTTCACCTAAAACCATTGATATTATTTTAGATGCGCCACAAACAGACTATATTTATTTTGTAGCGAAGAGCGACTTTAGTGGATACCATCATTTTAGCAATAATTATGAAGAGCACAATGCAAAAGCAAAAGAATACCAGAAAAAATTAGATGAATACATGCTGAAAAAAAAGGTAGATAAAGCAAACAATGACTAAACTCGAAAGAATAATACTGAATTGGCCCCC
Organism: Synechococcus sp. UW140; assembly: GCA_943371295.1. Classification (GTDB taxonomy): domain Bacteria; phylum Bacteroidota; class Bacteroidia; order Chitinophagales; family Chitinophagaceae; genus Sediminibacterium. The sequence goes on from CALRUG020000023.1 coordinate 27,900, forward strand.
TATTGCTTTTATTATTCGAAAAAGCAAAGCCTTGTATATTCCGGGGTTTCAAGGTATTCCATTGTACGATGTGGTCGTTTTCTTTATAAAGCAAGTAAACAAAATTGGATTAAATGAAAGAGCCGCTGCCATATCCTTTAATTTAATTATGGCATTACCTGCAACTATACTATTCTTGTTTTCAGTACTACCTTATTTTCCTGAATTCCTGAATATTAAGGAACAAATGCTTGCATTATTTGAAGATATCAGCCCTAACTCCAATACCTATAAAATTATTGCCAATTTAATGGACGACCTAATGCAGAGAAGCCTAGGAGTGTTCTCATTTGGATTTTTATTAGTAGTTTATTATGCTTCAAATGCAATGATGTCGCTGATTATTACATTTGATAGATCCATTATGGAGCACAAGCGATTCTTTTTTCATCAAAGATGGAAAGCCATTCAACTTACCACCATTATTATACTTTTACTGATTGCATCTACGCTTATTTTATTAGGACAAGAGCAACTTACTTTTTTGATTCGAAAATTATTAGGGATTAAAAAATCAAAACTAGCCTGGCTCAATAGCATTAGATGGGTTGTAATTATTGGGTTGTTTTTTTATGGAATTGCATTTATTTACAAGTATGCCCCCTCCGTAAAAATCAGGTGGAAACTAGTATCACCCGGTTCTCTTTTGGCTACAGCCCTGATATTAAGTACCACTTTATTGTTTTCCTATTGGGTAAATAATTTTGGAAACTATAACAAGGTTTATGGTTCCATTGGTACTGTGATGATTTTAATGATTCTAGCCTATATCAATTCATTGATTCTCTTAATTGGATTTGAATTAAATGTGAGCATTACTTATTTAACCCAACATGCTGCACAGAGGAAGAAATTGCAAGAATCAACTAGCTGAGAAACTAGCCCACAAAGCTTTTATTGTTGCAGCTTCTGGATGGGGTTCTGCATATTGATCATATAAGCCAGCTACTTTTCTTTGTCTGA
>CALRUG020000024.1:0-28650 GCA_943371295.1 Synechococcus sp. UW140
AGATTGCTAGATAGATTTGAAATGACCATCAATGCTTCACAGCAAGGTATGTGGGAATGGGATATCGCCAATAATAAATTAAACTACTCACCTATTTTCATGCAGATGATTGGGTATGAACCCAATGAATTTGAACATACCTATGAAAATTGGAGGATACGGGTACATCCCAATGATATCGTTTCCACAGAAAAAAGCTTAGCAGATTATTTTAATAATGCAAAAGAGCATTATCAAAGCGAGTTTAGACTCAAACATAAAGCAGGCCATTATATTTGGATTAATGGATTCGGCATAGCCAAAAGAGATGAAAACGGTAAGCCAGTTTATATGGTGGGTACACATGTTGATATCACCCCTCTCAAAAAGCAACAAGAAGTACTTGAAGAGCAAAAAAATGAATTTGATAAGTTAATCAATAATCTAGGTGAAGCAGTATTTAGATTAAACAGTTATAACCAAATCACATTCATGAATAACTACTGGCATGAACTATCCGGATTTGAAATTCAAGACTGTTTAATGGAGCCTATAACAGAATTTTTTGAAGATACCGATAATCAACTCATTTTTGAACAACTAGAAACATTAAAAAATTCAGAATCTGGAAGAACGACTATTGAAGTAAAATTGAAGCAAAAAACAAATGAATGGCGCTGGGTGGAATTATCATTAAGAGAAAATAAAGCAGCATCAGTAAAGGATTATTTTATAGCAGGCAGCATCATTGATATTCACGACAAGAAAATTGCACTAGAAAAAGAAAAGGAATTATCTGAGTTAAAAGCAGGTTTTGTATCATTAACTTCCCATCAGTTCAGAACACCTTTAACGGTTATATTCTCCAATATTGAAGTAATTGAGTTAACCGCAAAAAAATTAAATGTTGCTTTATCGGAAACCATTAAAGATTCTGCAGCTATGATCAAAGATCAGATTGATCGTATGACTCAACTAATGGACAATATTCTTTTAGTAGGAAGATATGATGCAAAACAATTGGCTTATAATCTGCATCCAATCAGCCTATCTAATTTTATTAGGTCTATTATCAAAACTTATTTTCAAAATGAGCAAGATGGTAGAACCATCTTACTTAAAGAAGAAGTATCCGACAAAAAAGTTGCGGCAGACGAATTATTATTTATGCATGTGCTAACAAATATAATTTCAAATGCATTGAAATACTCTAAAGGCGCTGCAAATCCAGAAATTTCTATATCCTACAAAGACAATAATGCCTACATAAATATTATCGATTTTGGAATTGGCATTCCAGAAGATGAAATAGAAAAAGTATTTCATTCCTTCTATAGAGCTTCCAATACACAAACTTATCAAGGATCGGGATTAGGCTTATCTGTTGCCAAACAATTTATGGAGATACATGGAGGAAAAATCAATTTAACAAGCTCCCTTAACAAAGGAACACAAGTAACCCTTTCTTTACCAATCGTATCTTAAACTATCGCTATTTACTTATGTAATCAGTAGCATATGCTTTAGGTGGCTTGCCATATTTTTTCTTAAAGCAATGGCAAAAATATGCCACAGAATTAAAGCCCGATTGAAAGGAAACCTGTTTGACACTGGTATTTCCCTGACGCAATAAAACCTCTGCTTTCATTAATTTGATCTCAGTAATATACTGTTTAGGCGTCATTTTATACTTGGCCTTAATCATTCTTTCAAGTGTAGAAACACTTACAGACATTTTTTTTGCAATAGCCGGTATGGTATTTAATTCGTCTTCATTTAGTTTTTCAACAATTGCTTCAAATGAATCTTCAAAAAAATCCTTTGAATTTGCATTAGAGGAACCCCTAGTTGAAAGCAGTCTTTTTTGCTTTGCATTTTCTTCGTTAATCTGAACAATACCAGTTAGATTTCTTATTTTAAGAAGTAACTCTTTAGACTTAATTGGCTTCACCATAAAATCATTGGCACCCAACTCTAATCCTTGAATAATCTTATCGTCTCCAGACATTCCAGAAATAATGATTACCGGCACCCTGTTTGTACTAGGGCTACTTTTAAATAAGCGCAATAAGGAAAACCCATCTAAAGGATACGGCAGCATTAGATCTAATAGGATAATATCAGGAGTAAAATTGCGGAGTATTTCAAGGGCTTCATTTCCATCTGCAGCACCTGCTACTTCATAGTTTTCTTGAAGAATTACTTCAAGCGACATTCTAAGCATTTTGGTATCTTCTACAATTAATACCTTTTTTCTTTCGTTCATGAATATAAATTATTGGTTCAATGAAATTTCAGTTCTAATTCCGTATGGTTTTACATCTTCAAAAAATATCTGCCCATTCTGGCTATTTACAATTAACATAGCCAAAGCGAGTCCTATACCTAAACCTTGCTGTTCAAATTTGGAACGCTTAATTTGACCTATCGCACCAGACTGAACGTTTAACTCAGACGCTTTACATAATTTTCCTTGGTCTACTATTTCTATGCTAACTCCATTGACTCCAGGAACCAGATTTACCGTAACCAAGCTATCTTTTTCAGAAAATTTAAAAGCATTATCAATTAACTCATAAATAGCAATAGAGAAAAGCTCAACACTAATATTGATCTCCATAGACTCCATCGGAGTTAGCACCAAATTGGCTACCCGATTATGTTCCAATGCAACTTGATTGGCAATATGTTGCACCAACAGATCTATTTTTACTTTACTCCTATCGCTCATAGGAGCAATGCCAGATAACTTTAAATCGTAATAGACTTTTATTTTACTAAATGTCTGTTGTAAACGATTGCTCGATCTTTCTAGATAATTGCAAAAATCTTCAATCTCATCATTTGCTAAATCATTCGCCTTTTGTTTAATTAAATTGGTAAAAGATAAAATCCCATGCATGGGCGTTTTAAACTCGTGACCAACCATCAGTATGATGGTTTGCTCAAGACTATTAATTAAACTTTTTAAATGATGTTCTAATTGATCCTTTCTTTCTAATCGTCTTTCAATAGATTGAAGTAATTCTGCACTTTTAAAAGGCTTAAAAATATAATCATCAGCTCCTAGATTCATCCCTGTTCTTAAATCATTGTATTGAGCTTTTGCTGTTAAAAATATCAAAGGGGTTTCAATATTTTTTTTGCGTAATTGCTCCAATAAGCCAAAACCGTCTAAAACAGGCATCATCACATCACAAAGAATCAAATCGGGCTTTCTTTCAATAGCTTTATCAAGTCCTATTTGGCCATTTTCTGCAGTTTCTACTTCATAATCATTCAACTCTAAAATGGTTTTTAAAGAATCGCGAATGTCTTTTTCATCTTCTACCACTAAAATCTTTTTGCTCATTGTTTGTTCGTTTTATTCATGTCATAAGGAAATCGAATGGTCACGATCGTACCGATATTCTTTTTGCTCCAAACCCTAAAAGAACCTCGATGATGGTCGGTAAAATATTTGATTGTCATTAAACCCAAACCTGTTCCTTCAATATCACCTACATTAGAACCTCTTATAAATGGATCTCCTAATTTGTTGATGTCTTCTTGCTCAATTCCAATTCCACTATCAGCAACCGTTATAAACCACCATGTTGAAGTATAGCTAACTCTTACTAATGGTGCTTCTTTAGAATTGCTAGAATATTTAAATGCATTATTCAATAAATTGATTAGAATATGTCTAATCATTGTTTTATCAAATTTTACCAAACTAGGACTACCCTTGAATATTATTTTAAGGGACCTACCATCAGACCAAGGGCTGTATGATTCCTCATTAATTTCATTCAATAGTTGATTGATATCAATCAGTTCTAACTGAGGAATAATTTTACCAGACTCAATTTTACTAATGAATAAAAAGTCATTCATTAATTGAGTCATTTTATCTACTTGACCAATTATACGATTAATATAAGCAGCCCCTTTCTCAATTTCTTTAGCAGGTAGTTTACTGTAAATCATTTCAAGTATTTCAGCACTTGATAGAATTACAGAAAGGGGCGTTCTTAACTCATGAGAAACCATCGACATAAAATTGGTTTTCATCTCACTCGCATTTCTTTCTTTAATAGCAGCATCTAATAAATCCTGTTCAGCTCTTAGCTGGTCGGTGATATCGGTAAAAAATATTGCTACAATCTGACCTCTATCTTCCACTTGATTAAACCTAGACATATAATACCTAAGTGTACGTAAATGGCCATGCTTATCGGTTATTACTACTTGGTTTTCAGTTCTTATAGGTGCTTTGTGTCCACTAAAAACAGTGAATAGTGTTTTTCTAAATTGATCTAGACCCGTTTCAATTAATCTGAATATGCTGTTTTCGCCCAACATTTCTTTTTCAAGACCAGTGAGCGATAACCATTGTGAATTCACGAAATTGACCGTACCAGTCATATCTAAAGTAATCACAAGCTGGTCAATATTGTTAAACATTAAACCCAGTTCATCGTAATGTTGTTGAAGCCTCAATTCGCTTTCTCTAACACTGGTAATATTGATACCATAACCAATTACATACTCAACATTTTCACTTAACCCTAGAACTGGTTGAAATCTTCTTAAATTATATACTTTGTTTCCAGCACTATCCAAATTAATTTCTTCAAATTCTACTGACTCTTTATTTGTAAGCGCTTTCTCAAAAATTTTCCTCCTTTTTACTGCGGCATCAATAGGTTTATTAGCGAATTTGCAATAATCAAAATCATCTTTCCCTATAATCCATTTACGCAAGTCCTTTTTTGCAATAGCCAACTTATTTACAAATAAGTAACGATGAGATGGATCAAAAATCGCAATATCTGCAGGTATATTATCTAATAGATCTTCATAAAAATGTTTCTCTGAAGTAGCAGAACTTAAAAAACTAATTTCAGCATCGGGCTTTTTATATAACCAAAGATGGCCACTAATATTTCCATCCAAAGTCATTGGCTTATAATCACGCAATAAAGACTGGCCACTTGCAAATCTTATTTCTTCGTTTAATACTTCCTGCCCATTCGCATAAATTGACTCAATTCTAGATAAAAAAAGAGATGGCTCGGCAAAATAATGAGCCGATTGTACGGCATTATCTTTACAGTTAGTTCCAATTAAAATTTCCGCAGGAGCATCAATGCCAAACATCGTACAAAAAGTTTGGTTAACGTATTGAACAGTATGATCTGAAGACTCAAATAGTACTGCATGTGGCAGACTATTGAGTATAAAGGATAATTCCTCTTTTTTCAGATTCATATTTATTATTTTAATTGTGTTGCTCCCAAATTAATTAGCGCTATCAATTCCTCCTTGTTAACTGGTTTTTCTAAACATTCCAAAACACTATCTCCCATCCCATTCTTTAAATATGCCGCTAATAAATTAGCGGTAATAACAATAATTCTTACACGGCTTTTAATCTCACTATCCATATTTACTCTAGCAATCACTTCGTGTCCATCCATATTTGGCATATTGAGATCTAATAATAAAATTATTCTTCTATTATTATTTTCATGTATGAATGTCATTGCCTCTTCTCCATCTGCAACACAACTAATATCTGTATTGGTATACTTAAGCATATGCTTTAAAATGACCCGATTAATTTCATCGTCGTCTGCTATTAGTATAATATATGAGTGATTATTAGTTGTCATTATAAATGAATCAATTTTAATTCTTTCCCGACACTCTATTGATGAATGCCATTTTAGAATTTACTTTTACTTTTTTATAAATATTCTTTATATGCTCATTCACCGTTGTATAAGAAACGTTTAATATGGTAGAGATTTCTTTGTAGCTAGACCCAGCTAATAACAATTCAGCAACTTGTACTTCTCTTTGCGTTAAACCAAACTCTTGAAACCGCTCTATTCCACCACCTGCATTAAATCGATTTCTTGCGGTTTGAATTAAACCAGTCATAATTTCTGGCTCTAAAACGGTGCCGCCTGCCTGTAAAACTTCTAATTGTTTCTGCATTTCTGCTAATCGGAATGGCTTTAATAAAAATCCATTTGCGCCATTCATCATTGCTTGCCAAGCAACCAAAGGGTCTTCCATACCTGTAATAACTAAAATTTTAACACCCGGATAATAACTACTAATAATTGAAATGGCATCTAATCCGGAAATTCCAGGTAACCCAATATCTAATAAGATGCAATCTGGCACAATACCTGCATCTTGTCTTATGCTGATCCATTTTTCAATTCTATTGCATGAAAATACCAAAGAGAGTTCCTGATTTAAGGAAATATAGTTCTCCATGGTTTTTCTCAATTGAACATCATCTTCAATTATACCTATCAAATACATTCTTTTATTGTTTGCGTTTTTTGTAATAAATAGGAATTGCTACTAAAAACTTATACAAATTTAACCAATTAAGGATGCTGTGAATTCCCTTAAACTAGGGATATCCTTCCTTAATAAATTTACAAATAATAGGAATGGGAAAAGATGAGATTAGTCATAAAAAAGCGGAATCATCTATTTGATAATTCCGCTAACAATTAGGGGATATTGTTACAATTTGGTCTTAAATACTAGTTGCTAGCTGCAATTGATGCATTAGTGGTTTCTGTTGTATTGCTTACTACAGAAAGGTTTTCAGCAGATTGATCAGTTGGGTTAACGTATTTGGTGGTCATTAACAAGAAAACAGTAATCAAGTAAGCAAACATGATAGAACTGATAATAGCGGCAGGCACTCTTAGCTTTTGGTGATGCCTAAATTTAATTTCTTCGTATATATGTTCCATGATGTAAAGTGACTACATCATAGTTTATTCAGATATCAATAACGAATCAGTCTCTTATATAAAATCAGCGTTTTTTTGCATCCATTAAAGCATCAAATTGCTCTAAAGTCAATTGCTTTGCCAAAATCCGCTTTTTATCGTCTAGTAAATAGACAGTGGGGGTTTTAAAAATATCATATAGCTGTCTATAGTTCGGTAATCCTGCTTTTTCTTCTGCTTGTTTGTCTTCTTTGGTTTGATATACCTGGTACCAATCAGGAGACAGCTTTTTTTCAGCTATAAACTTTTTCCATGCAATATTTTCGTTTTCGTAAATATTGACCGAGTAAACAGCTACCCCTCTTGCTTTCCATTTTGCATTATAAATAGAATCGTATCGAGGTATTTCTTCCTTGCAATGTCCGCAATTAGGATCCCAAAAGGTGACAACGGTAAATGGAGCTTTTATAGCATACAAACCTAGTTTTTTACCACTGGTATCGGTTAAATTCAAAACAGGCGCTTGCTGACCTATCTGATTGGCCATCAAGCTATATGCCCTTTCAGTAATGGATTTGCGAGAAGCGGGATTTAATAAAACGGTATCTCCTTTTGCATAAAAATTTTCAAAAAGATATACAAACACTTTATCCTGACCCATAAATTCAGGATTGATGTATTTATTAGTAAACTTAGTGAGCAAGTAAGGGTAAATTTCTTTTCCTGTTTTTGCCATCAATAATATTTGCTTTACTTCAGAAATGATAGAATCCGGATCAGCAGATACATAATACTTGAAATACTCATCTAACTTAGGTTCAAAAAAGGGAGTTCTCAATAATCGATCTTCGTTAAATAATACATTGTCCCAATAATGTTGTTTTACATATTGGTAAGGATAAATTGAATCGGGTTTTCCATTAATAATTGGAACTGCAGGCAGTTCAGGGCGCTGCATAATATGAAAAAGCGCAGACAAAAGAGATGCAGGATGCTTCTTATGAATATCGGTTTGGTATTGTTTGATTTCTTTCTCTGTTTTAGCAATGGATTGCCTAATTATTTCTGCATCAGCACCTGTGTTAGATTGCAAAGCCAACTTAAGTTGTTGTAAGGCTTTGCCTTTTTCATTAGAGAAAAGGGCATAGTTTTTAAATAAATCATTGTCTGGGGAACCTTTGATGATAGCAGATTCTTTGGCACTGGTGTCTGCTTGTATGCTAAACCTTTGTTGCTGATCCATCAACAACTCAAATTGAATGGTATACGTAGGAGATACCACAAAATAAATACCTGTAGTTAGCTTATTAGGTCCTTTAAATACGCCCTTGCTGTTTTGGTCTAAACGAGTTGAGTCTACCAAAGTCATTCCCTTTCCAAAATAGCTGCCCAAATAAACGGTGCAATTTTTAAGTGGGGTTAATGTAATAGCGATCTCCCTACCACCAGATACTGGCTTATTGGATGTTATTGGACTTTTGGTTACGGTATTGTTTTTTTTAACAATCGGTTTTTGCTGAGCAAATACCACCTGACATTGAAGCATTATTAACACACTGAACATCAAAAAACGCATATTCCTAATTTAGGCCTAAAAATACGCATTTTGGGGGGCTAAATAGAAAACGACCTACCTTTACAGCGTGAGAAAACAACGAAAAACAGTTGTACTAGAAAAAGTACTGGTACAAGATTATGCCGCCGAAGGAAAGTCTTTGGCAAGAGTAGATGGAAAAGTAGTATTCATTGAAGGGGCAGTACCCGGCGATGTGGTAGATGTACAATTGTCTAAAAACAAAGCCGATTGGGCCGAAGGCCATACCATTCATATCCATAGTTTGTCTTCTGATAGGGTTACCCCTTTTTGCGAACATTTTGGCGTTTGCGGAGGCTGTCAATGGCAAATGCTTCCATACGAAAAACAATTATTTTATAAGCAGAAGCAGGTAACCGACAACCTAACTCGAATTGCAAAAATTAATTTGCCTGAAATAGCTCCCATTATTGGAGCCGATTTTACTAGAGGATATAGAAATAAAATGGAATATACATTTGCTACGCGCAAATACATTCCAACTGAAGAGTTTAGGAGAATGAAGGCTGAAGGGGTTGATTTCAATAATCAACCAGGCGCTGCAGGCTTTCACGTGCGCGGATTTTTTGATAAAGTAGTTGAAATAGACAAGTGTCATTTACAGGAAGAGCCTACCAACCTGATTAGAAAAGCAGTAGCAGCTTATGTTTTAGCCAATGAATTGCCTTTTTATAATATTAAAAGCCATGAAGGGTGGATTAGAAACCTCCTTGTGAGAAGCAGTACTACTGGAGAGTTAATGGTGAACATGGTCATTGCATACGAAGACAAGGAACACCGAATAGCTTTATTAGATCAACTATTGAAGTCGTTCCCAGAAATAACTACTTTATTGTACACCATTAATAGTAAAAGAAATGATAGCCTGCACGATCAAGAACCGATTGTTTATCATGGCAAAGGATATATCATAGAAAAATTAGAAGACCTTTCATTTAAGATAAGTCCTAAATCATTTTTTCAAACCAATACCAAGCAGGCAGAGAAATTATATGCGGTTACCAGAGAATTTGCTGAACTAGATGGCAGTCAACTTGTTTATGATTTGTATTGTGGAACAGGAAGCATTGGATTATTTGTAAGCAAATATGCTAAAAAGCTGATAGGGGTAGAAATGGTAGCAGATGCCATTGAAGATGCCAAAGAAAATGCAGCTTTAAACGGGGTAAAGCATGCTTCGTTTTTTGCAGGGGACGTAATTGATATATGCGACGACGCATTTTTCTTAGAACATGGTAAAGCAGATGTAGTCATTACAGACCCACCAAGAGCTGGAATGCATGAGAAGTTAGTAAGAAAACTGCTTGAAATAGCAGCCCCTACGGTGGTTTATGTAAGCTGTAATCCTGCCACACAAGCCAGGGATTTGGCTATGTTAAGTGAGAAATACCAAGTAACCAAAATACAGCCAGTTGATATGTTTCCGCATACCTTGCATATTGAGAATGTTGTACAACTGAAATTGAAGAACTAATTATGACAGAGTTTCGCCCAAGTAGATTTGAAATATTACCTACCATCGTAAAAAACTTATTGATCATCAATGGGCTTTTTTTCTTGGCACAAAACATTATTTCAGGCCCCAATGGATTCTTAAACATGGAAAACATTTTTGCTTTGCACGGATGGCAAAGTAGTTTGTTTCAGCCATGGCAGTTGATTACGCATATGTTCATGCATGGAGACTTTGGCCATATTTTAGGCAATATGTTTGCACTATGGATGTTTGGGTCGGTCTTAGAAAATTTATGGGGATCAAAAAGATTTTTAACTTTTTACTTAATCTGTGGGCTTGGTGCGGCTCTAATTCATCTCTTGTTTTTGAGTTATGAGTTCGTTCCGTTGATGAATGACTACAAAGCCATTTTTAATTTACATGAAGAGGGGGGTGCAGCTTTAAATAATGCAATGATTCGCTTTATAGATACCTATAATATTCGATTCGAGAACCACAGTGAAATCATTAATAGTTTAAGGTTAAACCCAGACAATACGATTGCCAGTGCTCAAATGTTTGAGGCATTAACCAACTTTTATGATAAAAATATTAATACGGCTACATTGGGCGCGAGTGGGGCGGTCTTTGGAATTCTAGCAGCTTTTATCTATTTATTCCCCAATACCTATATCTATATCTATTTTTTATTCCCTATAAAAGCAAAATGGATTGGATTACTCTATTTTTCATACGAGTTCTTTTTTGCCCTCAAAAACTCTGCTGGAGATAATGTTGCCAGATGGGCACATATCGGCGGAGCCATCGTTGGTTTACTAATTGTTATTACTTGGAACAAAACCCGTAAAAAAACGTTCTATTAGTATGTCACCACTTACACAAAAAAGCGCAAGAAATATATTACTAGGTCAAGACAACAATGCCTTGGTTTTCTTATTTGCCATTAATTCCTTGGTTTTTGTATTAATTAATTTTATCCGAATCGTTTATTTCCTATCGGATATCCCTTTGGAATTTTTCAATAAACAAATACTAGACTGGTTTACTTTATCGCCCGTACCTGAAGTGTTTTTTTCAAGACCATGGACCATTCTGACTACCATGTTTACTCATTTGAGTATATGGCAGTTAATTAGCACACTATTATGGTTATGGGCATTTGGATATATATTACAAGATTTGGCAGGAAATAGTAAATTATTGCCCATCTATTTATATGGAGGATTTGTTGGTGCAGTAGTATTTTTATTGACCAACAACTTATTCCCCGTTTTAGAAAGAAATATTTTGACAACACCAGCCATGTTGGGAGGAGGTTCAGCGGTGATGGCTGTAGCAGTTGCTACCACTACATTGGCACCAGATTATCGAATATTCCCATTAATCAATGGAGGTATACCACTTTGGGTGCTTACATTGGTATTTGTAGCCATCGATTTTGCCACATTATCTGGAGGAAATGCAGGTATAGGGGCGGCACATTTAGCAGGTGGCGCAATGGGTTTCTTTTTTGTAAAGCAATTACAAAAAGGAAATGATTGGAGCACTTGGATGAATACAATGGTTGATTGGTTAGACAACCTTTTTAATCCTGAAAAGAAAAAAGAGCAACAGAAGCAATCAGAAAAACATTTCTATAGGGCTAATAGAAAACCCTACGAAAAAATAGCTAATATTACCCAACAGAAACTAGACGATATCCTAGACAAAATAAATCAACATGGATATGCGTTTTTAACTGACGAGGAAAAAGCTTTCCTTAAAAGAGCCAGCGACCAAGATTTATAATGACAAAAGAAAACAATCCATTTTACAGCATACAGAAACTATTTACTGCTGTTGGTTATATAGTATTTTTTCTTTTTTTTATTGGCGCTTTCAGTGAATACATGAATCCAGCCATATTCAGGGGGATTACTTTTTTTGCTATTGGGTTTCCATTTTTATTCTTGGTTTGTTTATGTTGGTGTGTTATTGCGGTACTTTTTTTTAAGCGTAAATGGTGGCTTTTCCTGCTTTTGGTTCCAGCTTATAAGAATTTAATTAATTCCTACCCATTAAGGGCAAAAAGTGATTTTAATCTCACTAAAGAAGTGAATGATATTCGTGTTTTATCTTGGAATGTGAATGAGTTTTTATTTTCAAAACCTGAAGAAGAATCTTGGAAAATAGATCAAAAGAAAATGCTTGATTTTATTGAAGAAACAAATCCAGACATTTTATGTTTTCAAGATTATATTGTTTCTCCAGGCTATGCAGAACGGGATGTGACTAGATTTATAAAAGACTCTTTAGGATTTCCCTACTTTTTCTTTAGTATGGATGATATTGATTATGGGACGATTATATTTTCAAAATTCCCCATTCAAGACAGCGGAAGAATCAAATACAATTTAAAATCGCATCCTGAAAGCATTGCTTATGTAGATCTACTCATTAATTCAAAAAAAATGAGGGTGTTTACAACTCATTTCAAGTCGATGTTTTTGCACCATAATAAACTCACTAAGGAAATGTTGGGAGACTTGAAATATGTAAAAGAAGATACAGCTTTATTGTTTCATTCAAATATGTTAGAGCGATTAGAATATTTTGATCGAATTCATGCATTGCAAGCTGCTTTGGTAGCGGAGCAATTTGAAAAGACTACCATCCCTTTTTTGTTTTGTGCCGATTTAAACTCGGTTCCTGCTAGTTATGTTTACCAATCTTTACGAAAAAAAACCAACGATGTATTTTTAGAACAAGGTGGTGGTATCAGAGGTACTTATAAAAGTGCGAAATCATTGCTTAGAATTGATGTGATTCTAACTTCTAAAGACATCAAAACAAAACAATTCTACTCTCCTCAACTTGACTTATCAGATCATTACCCTTTAATTGCAGATATCCAACTTGCCAATTAATTTTTTTGTAATTTTAACTATGGCTAAAGGCTGGATCAGAAAAACCACAAAGAAAATATTCATAATTGTTAATGCAATTATTGTTTTGTTTTTTTTGATTGCGGCATTGTCACCATATGTAAACCCTAATCAATTTTGGCTACACGGGTTATTGGCATTAACTACACCCTATCTTATATTAGCACTGATACTATTCACTTTGTTTTGGTTAATAACCAAACCAATTTGGTCAATCATGCCCATTGTTGCATTGTTAATAGGATGGCAACAAATTGCAGTTGTTTTTGCATGGACAGGGAATTCCATTTTTACAAAAAGAAAAGCTGAAAACCATTTTAGAATTGTGAACTGGAATGTGCAAAGTTTTAATGGGTTGTCCAAAGATGCATTAGCAAAAAAATTGGTAAGAAACGAAGTAGCATCGAGCATCTTGAAAACATATCCAGATGTAATATGCTTACAAGAGTTTAATAATGCAGAAGCAGAAAATAATATTAGTTTATTCAAAAATACACACGAGTATTACTTTTTTTCTAAAGACCACAAAAGAAATGACGGAACTTACCAATCTGGATGTATCATCTTTTCTAAATATCCCATTATTGATTCTGGCAGAGTGGTTTTCCCTTCAGAAGAAAGTCTTATTTATGCAGATCTCTTAAAAGGAAATGATACCATTAGGGTGTTTACTACTCATTTGCAGTCTTTCAAGTTTAAGAAGAAAGATTATGCAGATATTGAAAAAATTAAAGAATCAGATGAATCCTCTTTCAATGCTTCACTCAGTATTATGAGAAAAATGAAAGCGGCATATCAAAAAAGAGGCCTCCAAGCAGATTTAGTAAGAACAGCATTAGACAGAAGTCCTTATCCAACCATTATTACTGGAGATTTTAATGATTTGCCCAACTCCTATACTTATTTTAATATTAAAGGCGAAAAAAACGATGCATTTCTACAAAGGAGTTTTGGATTAGGCAGAACCTTTATCTCTTTAGCCCCAACGCTAAGAATTGACTACATTTTACTTGATAAACAATTTGAAGTAAAGCAATTTGATATGGTAGACGAAGCTTTAAGTGATCATATCATGCTGGTAGCTGATATTCGTTTGAAAAAATAAAATAACTTTGCGGCATCATGTCGCTGAAAGTATACAACTCGCTTACCCGTAAAAAAGAAAATTTTGAGCCCATCAATGCACCTTATGTGGGCATGTATGTATGTGGTCCTACCGTAAGTGGAGAAAGTCATTTAGGTCATGCAAGACCTTTTATCACTTTTGATGTGCTTTACAGGTATTTGATGTATTTAGGCTATAAAGTTAGATATGTAAGAAATATTACAGATGCAGGCCATTTTGAGGAAGAAGGCAGAGCTGCAGAAGATAAAATTAGTTCCAAAGCAGTTTTGGAGAAATTAGAACCAATGGAACTGGTTCAGAAATACACCAATATGTACCACTGGGCAATGAATCAGTTCAACAATTTACCGCCCAGCATTGAACCCACTGCAACAGGTCATATAGTAGAACAAATTGAAATGATTAAAAAGATCATGGAAGATGGTTATGCATATGAATCAAACGGATCTGTATATTTTGATGTAGAAAAATACAATACCGATTTCAGTGCCAAGGGTCAGCCTTATGGTATTTTAAGCGGAAGAATTTTAGACGATCAAATAGAGAGCACCAGAGAATTAGATAACCAAGAAGAAAAACGAAATAAGAGTGATTTTGCACTTTGGAAAAATGCACCCCCAGAACATATCATGCGTTGGCAAAGTCCTTGGGGAGAGGGTTTCCCAGGATGGCATATTGAATGTTCAGCAATGAGTACAAAGTATTTAGGCAAAGAGTTTGATATTCATGGAGGTGGAATGGATTTACAATTCCCTCATCATGAGTGTGAAATTGCACAAAGTACGGTTTGCAATCATCAAATGCCGGCAAGATATTGGCTCCACAACAATATGATTACCATTAATGGTAAGAAGATGGGCAAGAGCTATAATAATGTAATTAAGCTCAGTGAATTATTTGCAGGAACACACCCAATACTAGAACAGGCTTATGCTCCTTCTACTGTTCGCTTTTTTATTTTACAATCGCAATATAGAAGCACATTAGATTTTAGTAATGAAGCGTTACAAGCAAGTGAAAAGGCCTTAAGAAGATTAATGGATGCATATGAGTGGTTTATCGGTGCAGATTTTAATTCTAATCAAACGGCTCAAGATCAAACGCTCAATCAAAAAGTAGTCAAATTGGTTACTGAGTTTGATGAGTTCATGAACGATGATATCAACACTGCAAAAGTAATTGCCAATATGTTCGAATTGGTTCCTGTAATTAATTCATTAAAAGACAAACATATTAATGCAAATGCCTTAGACAGCAATACCATTGCTTTAATGAAAAAACAGCTAACTGCATTTATTGTAGATATTTTTGGATTGCAAAGCAGCAAAGCAGATAACAACAACAAACTAGAAGGTGTATTGCAATTGTTGATTAATATTCGCAAGGAAGCGAAGCAAAGAAAAGACTTTGTTACTTCAGATAAAATCAGAAATGAATTAAGCGCTTTAGGCGTCCAATTAAAAGATGAAAAAGATGGAGGAATGAGTTATACCATCCAGTAGATTATTCTCCTGGATGATATTCCTTTTCCTTGTTTTTAAATACATCTTCCTTATAGAAAAACACATCTTTAAACTTACCATAAACAAATCCAGCTGCTTGGTCTTGAAAATGTGGAGACAATGGATTGTTGCTATGACCACCAGTCACAATCGTTTTAGCCTTGATACGTTTACCAAATTCTACTGCAGCAATAAAACTATTTCCAGAGAAACCATATCTCCCCTTTGAACTATACATCGATCTGCTTTCAAAAGCAGGAAGGGAACCCCATCTAGATGAACTTAAAGGAACCGCCAAACTCTCTTTGTTGTCATCATATACTTCGGCAAATTTTCCAGTTAAGCGCTGATAGCGATTAATTGAGCCCCATCTTACTTGCCAGTATCCATATTTGGCTGTTAATTCATTCACGACTTCATTTAATTTTTCTAACATTTTTCTTCCGCTAACGCCACTTGCAATTGCATTGAATCGTCCAATAAATTCTGTACCTTCTTCTCTTGTTTTAGCAGAAGGCCATAGCGCATTCACTTTAGTAGCCCAATCAATTGCAAGGGTTGTTGCAACCGAGCTGGTATCTGTAATTTTATTCCATGCTCTCAGGGTTTCTACTGCAGGTCTAATTTTATTTTTTAAAGAGTCGGTATTACTGGTTGCATCAAAAGCTTTAAATAATGGAGGTAATAGAATATCAAAAGCGGTTAAATACCGATCGTATCCAATTTCAATTAAACCTTCAAGCGTAATACTATCTCGATTGTTTAATAATCGCATGGCATTGATTCCTCTGGCATTTTGGCCATCCGGAGCCATATAATAAGGGTAATTGTTTTTATTGGGACTACTTTCTCCTGCCAATGTAAAAGGAGTTGCATTGCAGTTTTGCATCCAGCCACTTGCTGGATTAATGAGGTGAACAGTCTCTTCTAAAGGATGTACACCTTGCCATTCTGTTGCAACAGTTGTTCCATCTACAGGTAAGGAATAATCATAACCAGGGTTTCTTTTGGGTACAAAGTTTCCATGCCAATAAGCAATATTTCCTTGGTCATCTGCATACACCGTATTATTGGTAGTATTAGATAGCCCTTTCATTGCAGTTGTGTATTCTTCTAAGTTATTGGCCTTTGTTGTTTTCCAGCTTTGAATTAAGGCCTTCATAGAGCGATTATACTCTTTTAATGCCAACCACTTTCCATTTCGTTTAGCCACTATAGGACCATGGTGTGTATAAAATGCAGTAAATGTTTTAGCTTGCTTTTCACCGTTTACTGTATAATAAATAGTAATAGACTTCGATTTAACGGGTAAGAATTTTTTATCGTATTCATACACCCATCCTTTAGCGGTTTTAGAAATTTTTTCTTCATATAAATCGGCTACATCGGTATATCCAGAAGTATGCATCCAACCTACATGTTCATTGAATCCTTGGTAAATAAAGAATTGGCCCCAAGTAGCAGCACCATAGGCGTTCAAACCTTCTTCACTCACCATTTGTGCTTCGGATCTAAAATAGAAGGGCACGTGAGGATTAATGTACAGCATTGCATTTCCAGTTGCAGATCGCTTAGGTGCAATCGCAAATCCATTAGATCCTCTTTCTTCTATATCTTTTATTGGATGATATGCAGTTGAATTGGTTTCAGGACCGCTTTCATAAAACTGCTTAATTTCTTCAACCGATGCTCCACCTGTACTCGTTGCTGAAACACTACCGTCTGTATACATTAAATGAAACCAAGGCTCAAACTTTTTCAATACTACTGGTCTTACTTCTGGATGTTTGTACAAGAAATAATTAATGCCATCCGCATGCGCATTCAACAATTTTTTCAACCATAATGGACTTTGCAAATAGTCTTTTTTGGCATCATTGCTATCGGCAATTAAGCGCATTAATAAATCATTGTAAACCAATCTCTCTCCTTCCATCTCTGCTCTTCTGCCCAACATTTCTAAATAATTTCTTTCTATGCGTTCAAAGTTTTCTTCGCACTGAGAATACATTAGTCCAAAAACAACATCTGCATCTGTTTTACCATAAATATGCGGAACACCATATGAATCTCTTACGATATTTACTTGCTTCGCTTGGGCTTCCCATCGCTTTATATCAGCCGTATTAGGCGATTGAGCAAATGCAGAGGCTATGATCAAACTACAAAATATAAAGAGCCCTATTTTCATAAACATAAATTTGAATTGAACAATTTCGACTAACGAACTAAAGAATTTGGACAATTACTTTACTGTCCTTTGAAGCCCCATTGCTTCATTACTTTTAAATCTTCTTTGATGCAATCGATTGGAGCAATGCCTTGATATGCTTCTTGCTCTACAATAAAATGAATGGTTCCACCATTTTTTAATCCTTCCTCTATAATTTCTTTTACGAGTTGTACTCCCTTTCCTAAAATAGTACTCTCATATCCATTGCCATTGGCTCTTTTGATTTCATCTTTTACATGCATAGAAACAAAACGACCTGGATATTTTTTCACAATGGCTAATGCATCTGCACCAGTACCATATAAATTACCCATATCAAATTGTTGCGTTACCATTGAAGGATCAGTATTATTGAGCATTACTTCGTACATGGTTTCTGAACCCATCATTTGAGTGAACTCAAAATCATGATTATGATAACCAAATCGCATACCCGATTTTTTACATAGCTCGCCACATTTATTAAACACTTCCATAAAGCGCAACATGTCATCTTTAGACTTCCGCAAACCAGATTCTAATGAAGGGCTAATGACCAATTCTTGACCTACCACTGCTGCGTCTTCAATAGTATACTTCCAAGCATCAGTAAAATCTTTTTTAGCTGCATCCCAATGATGGGCGCCCATTACGGTATGTCCTGAAGGCATTTTCATACCCAAATCAGCTAATATTTTTTTGAACTCAGTTGCTGTAAATCCATAAAACTTTCGATTTACATAATTGGCATGTTCAACATTTTTATATCCCATTTCTGCAACAGCTTTTAAAGTAGCCAATGGGTCTTTACGCATATCTTCACGCACAGAATACAATTGAACGCCTGTAATGAATTTCTTTTTTGCAGCAGCAGAAGCCCAAGAAGGGAGTGTTACAGTAGCTAAAGCAGCTAAACTGCCTTGTTGTAAAAATCTACGACGATTCAATTGCATATTTTAAATTTTTGAGATAACCAAAGTACGCAAATTTTGTATGAAAGCAGCATCTGTGCACGAGATCAAACATGCTTTAATGAGTAACTCAACTAAAGAGTTGGCTGAACTCTGTTTGAGATTGGCAAAATTCAAGAAAGAGAATAAAGAACTACTAAGCTATTTGTTATTTGAAGCACATAACGAAGAAGCATATATTTCCGAAGTAAATCAACAAATAACGGAAGAGTTTAATGAAATTGACCCAGGTCAAAATTTGTATTTCGTAAAAAAGACCCTGCGAAAAATATTGCGAATTGCCACCAAACATATTCGTTATACTGGTTCTAAGCAAGCAGAAGTGGCTATTTTACTACATTTCACCATAAGCTTAAAAAAATCAGGGATACCCTTTATGAAAAGCACTGCACTGGCTAATTTGCATAAACAACAAATTAAAAAAATTAATACAGCACTAAGCAGTCTTCACGAAGACTTGCAATATGATTATTTACAAATGTTGAACGATTGCTGATTATTGTTCCTGATCAAAGTAAAGTTTATAGTAATGTTTACCAGTCATTTCATCGTAGCCCTTTTCAATCAAATCTCTGCGCCCATGAACATACACGTGAAAGTTTTTATCTAATTTCAATATGCTCTTAAAATGCCTTTGTTGTTTTTGAATGGCTGCTGGATTAATGGCAAATTCGTCTTCAATATTTACTTGCTTAGCAACTTCGTATTGCTGCTTGTACTGGGTAAAACTATCAATCACTTCTGGGTGGTATAAAACCTCTTTACTAAACTGATCTAATTGAAATTGATCATGGGTTTTAAAATAATCCATGCTTCTTTGCAGCATATCAATTTGATCAGTTTTATTGGTGTCAAAATGCTCATTTAACTCTTTACTGATAAAAAGCTTACACATACCCAATGCTTCATTGGTATTATGGTAACTATTTACAATTGGGGCGGCTTGTAAAAAAGCCGATTTCCAAAATGCAGCGTCTCCTTGCTTGGAAGCAGCAGATTCATGTATTAAGGCTAAAAACCCTTGATTTTGCTCTTTTCTTAGTAAAATAACCCCTTTTTCGGGCTTTTTTAGGTCAATTCCGTCTTCTATAGATAAACTAACACCAGTTGGCTTGGTGCTTACTTTTAAGAATTGGTCTTTGGTACTGGTATGAAAAAGACCAATTGCGTCGGTATAACCGTCATCAAATGGAATATTTTCAAAAAATACCATGTAAAACTCACCTGACTTTGCAAAAACCGACTGACTCTTTAAATGAAAATGTTCGGCCAGGGTTTTACTACCATTTTCAAAAGACGTATTCCCTTCAAATACCTGTGCTATTGTGTTGTAAATCAAGTTATTTTCTAAGTTTAAACGGTATTGTTCTGCCTCATTAAAGGGTTTTAGGAAAAAATGGGCCAATGTTTGCTGCCAAAATTCATCAGGAATTGCATGTGCAGTTTCAGATAAAATTAGGGTGCCTCCTTGGGCTGCATTGCCCGCCTGGTGCACCATTAGCTTGCTTATTGTTACTTCGGAAATTGCATTCATAGTACTGCGAATATAGAAGATAAGCTGCCTTTTAAAAACCAAATTCGGAAATCGTCAATAAATTTCGGACCTTTGTAGCATTCTTAACTAATAACCCTGCTACATGTACGCCCAGATTTGGACCAAGTACCTACCTATTATTCGCATATTATTAAAAAGAACCAAGCAGGATAACCAAGTGCTTGATCTTAATAGAATTGATTTTGAGCGTTTAGGAACCGGAAGAAAAGCAGGGTATAAATTCACCATCGAATTCAAGAATGGTAAAGTAGCTAACTTAATCAGTAGCTCTGCATTAGCATCAGATTTGGCTAGTGTTATGCTAGATGACGCCAACACTAAATTGATTTTAGAAGGCGGAGAGTTTACTGTATCCCTTAATACAAAGTTTCAACTCCTAATAAAAGGAGTGGCCGCTGAATTACCAGCAGCCACAGAGGAGTAATCATTCATCTATTGGATTTTATAATTGCTGTAACACAGAAGGTACAGCAGAAGGGACTATATTTTTAACGGGTTTTGTACTCTTTAGATAATCGTAGATTGCTTTCAGATCTTCTTCTTTCATTTGAGCAAAGTTTTGCCAAGGCATAGGAGGAAGCAAATGACGATTATTTTCTAAACCCTTCCATTTACCCTTGGTCATGGCTATTTTAAATTGATCGAAACTCCAAGCCCCAATACCCGTTGTGTCCGAAGTGATGTTGGCAGCATATGACGTACCTGCAGGTGAAACCATGGCAGTTCCTTCCGCATAAAACAAAGCCCATCCTCTTTTCAAACTATTGGTATCAATCTCAGGTAAAACATCATTAGCCCTGAATCCAGACAGTAATTGAGCAGAGTCTTCAAAAGGACCCATTGGACCCATTTTCTTGGGGGAATGACAATCTCCGCAACCCGTAATTTTCACCAGGTATTTACCCCGCTCAATACTTTGTTCTTTTGAAAGGGTATGGTTTTGAGTTGGTTGATTATTACTATCAAAACATGCTTGAATTAAAAACCCTGCACCCACTAATAGGGTAAAAACAACAATCTTTTTCATTACTTTAGAATTATAATATATGGTCAATAGATACATCCTCTGGTTTCTCTTCACCGCTTAATAGTAATATGAAGTGAAAGAAACTGTCTAATACTTTTTCAATTTTAAAAGTGAATTTTTTCATCTTAATTGTTTCCGCCTCCTACACGGTTTTGTTCTTCTTGAGAGGCACCTCCGTTTCTACGTACCACATTAGATGCATTCTTAGCAAAACGGAAAGTGAAAGAAAGTGCAACATGTCTACTATCAGAATATTGCTTAAATCTGCTGTCTAGGTTTTGGTATTTTTGATCTATCCTAACTATTTGTGAGAAGAAAATATCTCTTGCAGATAATCGGATGGTTCCTTTATTATTGAATACTTGTTTGCTAACTCCAAAACCTACTTGCCACATGGGTTCAATAAATGCCTGTGCAAGCAATAAGTTTTTATGATTGTAGAAACCGTTTAATTCAGCTGACCAGCCTTTACCAAATTTGAATTGATTATTCATATTTAGTGAAAAAGACGTGAACGATTCGTTCAAAGGCTGCCCATTAAATTCTCCTTGGTATTTATTGTAATAAACATTTCCAAACAAACCAGTTGTAATTACTTTGTTAAGAGACTTATTAAAACCAATACTAAAATTGATATTTTCTCTTGAAGCAATGTTTTCTGTTGTTTGATAGGTTACTTTAGTTACATCATTAGCTCTAATAACTTGAGTAATAATATCAGTAGTTTTTGAATAGCCTAATTTAGAAGTAAACATCCCATTTTTTAAACTATAGCCTAACTCTGCATTCTGCGTAAACTGAGGACGCAAATTAGGATTACCTTGGTTATACGTAAATGGATTTAATAAAAGTTGAAAAGGATTTAAGTCACGATAATTAGGACGATCAATTCTTCTACCGAAGTTCAAAGTAAACGTACTAATATCGGTAGCTTTATAACTTACAAAAGCTGTTGGAAATAGCTGTAATAAATTTCGCTCAAACTTTTGATTGGTAGTAACCTGATTGCCATTCATGATGGTGTTTTCTAAACGAACCCCCAACTGTAAACCCCATTTTTTCCATTGTTTATTACCATTTAAGTAAGCAGCATAAATATTTTCTTTGTAAATAAATTCATTGCTTCTAGGATCTACTTCCCAAGTATTGTTTTTTAGCACATTAAACAAAGAATTGTTATCTGTTTCTACAATACTTGCTTTTATGCCCGCTTCAAATTTTGCATTGTTTTTTAGTGGATGTACATAGTCAACTTTTCCACTGTATACATTAATAACAGAAGGATTAATTCCTTTTAAGATATAGGGTGCTTCAGCGGGATTATTTTGTTGAGGATAATAATAGCTATTCATCGTCTGATTAAAGTCTGAGCTATTTCTAATAAAATCAATATCTGCACTCAGCTCTCTACCAGTAGTATCTAATTTAGTTTTCCAATAAACATTACTGATTATATTATTAATAGTCATTGCGTTTTCTGTAGTAGAATTGTAAACTCCTTGCAATACACCCGAAGAGTTGTTCACTTCCATTCTAGTTGGTAGAGTGAAAAAATTATTATTATAATTACTAGAGAAAGAAAAACCAAAACTGGAGTTTTTAGTTGCTAAATAGTCAAGACTAAATTTTGTATTCAAGGGTCTAACATGAATACCCATATCCGTGGTTTGATTCAATACAGAAAGAATATCTTTTGTATTTGGGTTTAATATATTTCTAGACAACTCTATTCTATTAAAAGAGATATTATCAAAGTAGTTAACACTGCCAAACAAATTCAACTTCCCTTTTCTATACCCTAAACTTCCATTCAATGCTAGTCGTCTATTTACACCCTGAGAGTAAGTTGCCCCAATAGTCCCATTGGTACCCATTGGCTTATTTGTTTTTGTTTTAATATTGATGATTCCAGCATTACCTGCAGCATCAAATTTTGCAGAGGGCTGTGTAATCAATTCAATTTGATCTAGCTGGCTACTGCTTAATGATTTTAAATAATTGGCAACATCAGAACTACTCATATAAGTAGGCTTTCCGTCAATCATTATTACAACACCTGATTTACCCAACATAGAGATATTACCATCTTTGTCTACCACAACACCAGGCGCTTTCTCAAGTACTTCTAACGCAGTTGTTCCTATGTTGGTAGGAGCAGCATCCACATTGATAACTGTTTTATCGGTTTTTACTTCTACCAGTTTTCTTTGTGCCACAACAGTTACAGCAGTCATTTGCTTTTCTGAAGCAGTAAGTACTGCCTCAACAGGCAAACCTGGTTGTTTAATGCTACTGGTAAATTCATTGTAACCCATTGCATTAACAGAAATACGAAAATTAGCTAAGGTGCTGGTGAAACTAAACTTACCGTCTGCATCGGTAATTGTTGTTTTTACAATTACAGAGCCTGTATCCTTTAATAAATAAACAACGGCACCGCCTACTGGCTTTCCTTCTGCTATAACAGCACCATGTATATTATTTTCTTTTGCTGCAGAAGCAGAAAGAAATAAGCCTAGAAAAAAGAAGAGTGTAAATAACTTTGACATAAAAAATAATTGAGGATACAAAAGTTGCTGATTAAGAGCAGGAAGAAAATCACATAAAGAGGTGAAAAAAAAACCGAAGCCACCACTCATCTGCACATTTTACCATTTGTTGATTAAAAGGGCTGGGATTCCAACGCTGATATCACATATTTATGTGGTAGGCTTTTTTTAATACGCTTGATCTGTACAAAATGCCTATCCATATGCGCCAATAAAAAAGCGATACTATCACCAGTTTTTAAAGTAACCCAAGAAGAAAGAGATGTTACTACACGAGTATTATTGATATCTGCATTCATAGCCAAGTCTAGCAAACAGTTTAGGTGTGTTAAATGAATTGAAAATTCATTTAACACTTTTTCGGCATTGAGTATGGTTGCAGGTATTGCGTTTTTAGGCGCTTCCATTTTAGAAGCGATGCTACCATCTAATTTTGGCTGCATCATTTTGATAAAATAGGCACCCAACCAACCAGATTTAAACATATTGGCAGGGCTTTTACCTTCTGCCATACTTTTTTTAAGGACTGTTTCAATCTTTGGTAAATACCAGCGATTATAAAAATTCAAATGATCTAACACTTGCAGAATAGACCAACCTCCATAGCTGGGAATCGCATTTAAATCATCTTCATTTGCAACAACAACCTGATGCTCAAATATTTGTTCAATCTGCTCTAATTGACTAGTTAATGACTTTAAAAATTCATTCGTTTTTAACATGATAAATTGATTTAAAAAGTCCCAGCTCTGCTGGGACCCTGCTTAATAAGAAACCTATATATGAATAAGTAACTAAAGTGTTACCTGACTATTCTTGGTTGTATTATTCTATACATACTTTACCCTTTTGGGTAATTGTTTTAAACTGGTATCCAGCATCAGATTTAACTTTAATAGACCCGGTATTCTTGATATCTATTTTGCCCTCGCCTTGCATAGACACTACTAGATTGCTGATGTTTAAGGTGCTCTCTGAAAGTACAGTAGCATTCCCAATTATTTCGAGTAATTCTAACTGATTAACTGGAACCCTAACAGTTACTTGACCCAAATCACTAACCGAGGAACCATCTAATACCAATTCATTTTTACTATAAATGGTATTCACTTTTGCAGATTCAGATTGTGGTGCAATAAATACATGTTGCTGATCTGCACTAACTAATACTACTTTTAAATTGCCATAAACAACCAATCTTTTGTAAGGTGCAGCCATTGCTTTGCCTGCTTTAAAATTTGGTTTCATACCATTTGAAGCAAATGCACTAAAACTAAGTGCAGATAATGCCAATGAGAGAAATAGGTTTTTCATAAAATTGATTTTTTTTAATTATTTTAATACAGCAAAAATGGTCAATCAAAAACCCCTTAACAACCGCACATAGATGTGAAAAATGGCTCTTTACAAGATATATCCTCACATAAACATGTGGTTTTGCATCACATAGCGTTTATTACCAAACAGCATTTGTAAATTTGTTTTAATGAAAAAATGGATACTTGCCTTTTTATTATTGCACGGAAGTTTAATTTCCCTGGCACAAAAAGAAGGTTATGCATTTTTAAGAATTGGAAAAGAAGATGGTTTAGGATTGGCTTCCAATGTTACCTATGCCGTTTATCAAGACAAGCAAGGTTTTATTTGGGTGGGTACCGCAAATGGTCTTCAACGATTTGATGGAAACAGGTTTATAAATTATGGTACAAGTAAGCCCAGTAAAGACGACTTGCCTATTGCAGATTTACACCAGATTATTCCTGTAGGAAAACAAGAGCTATTACTCAGTTTTGCTTCTCAAGGAAAAATTGGATTGTTTAATCATGCTTCATTGGTTTATCAAACCATACCTATTCAATCTCCTACACCCATCCCTTCTAAAAGTTCAATGCGCTTGCAACAAGACAGTAAGCAAAATACTTTTCTAAATATACATGGGGTAGGATTATTCAGGTACCATCATCGTAAAAAAGTTTTCCTTCCAGAACATGAAATAGTTCTTCCTAAAGGATGGATTGCCAATCAAACTTTTGCGGAGAATACCAAAACGAATCAAATTTGGTTCGCCTGTTTTGATAAAGGCTTAGCGGTATATGATCAAAAAAACAAAAAGGTTTATACTTCAGAAAATAATCCATTACAAATACCCTTACTCAATAAAAAAGATAAATGGAAAAATATAACCGAAGTATATATTGATCAACAAGAACGGTATTGGATTTTTGATTGGCCTGATAGGCATATAAGACAGGTTTTTAATTATGCAGGTAAAGAACTAACCGACACATCTGGTTTAAATGTAAACCCACAATATGAAGAGTTAAGGTATTTTTTTGAATCAAAGTCAGGTAGTCTTTGGATGTATGGAACCAATTCATTGTACAGTTATAATCAAAGACTCAATAAATTCAATTTTTATAAAAGTGAATTTGGGAGTAGTATAGGAATTCAATATGAGTATATTCATCAAATGACCGAAGACAGAGATGGTAATATTTGGATTGCCAGCGACAATGGGTTGTTTATGTCTAGCGATCAAAGCACCAGCGGTAATGTGGTCAACTTTATTTTTAGTGAAACAAAAGGGGGTATAGAAATAACGGATATTTTAGAATTAAAAAATGGAGGATACTGGTTAAGTACATGGGGAGCTGGAGTACTTACATTATCTAAAAGTTTAGCCAGCTACAAAAACGAGTTGCTCAATAATATACCAAAGCATATCACTGGTCAAGCTAAAATTCAATACCAGCAAATCTGGAGTTTATATCAGCATAGTAAAGGTAAAATTTGGTTAGGTTGCCAAGCGGGTAAGTACATGGTGTACGATACTTTACTTAAAAAAATGCAATACTTAGAAGTTAAAGAGGTTGCAGGAGCTACTATCCGCTTCATTACCGAAGATCCCCAAGGAAATATTTGGATGAGCACACAACGTGGTGATATCATCAAATACAATGGAAATGGGTTTGATGTAGTACAAAAAATAGGCACCATCGTTAGAAAAATTTTCTTTGATTCGGAAGGATTATTATGGGTAACATCATTAAATCAAGGTTTATATTGCTTTACTGGAGATGGGAAAAAACTGATTCATCACTACACGGTTTCTGATAAAAACAATCCACTTTTCCAAAAAGGAGGAGATGATATAGATCAGTTAAACGATAGTACATTGGTGTTTGCAGCTGGGGCACTCAATTTCATACATAAGAAAACCAAAAAAGTTACTTGGCTTACAACAGAAGATGGATTGCCTGCCAATTCAGTATTGCGTATTAGAAAAGACGAGAAAGGGAATTGCTGGATGATTACCAGAAATGGGCTCTGCAGGTATAATCCTGTTAATGGTGTAATTACACCATATGAAAAAAAGGATGGCATAGTGATTGCGAACTTAACTACTGAAGCAGACTATATTACCAGCGACCAATTTGTATTGTTTGCAGGATCAAATGGACTACTGTTTTTTTCTCCTTCTGCATTTGCAAATAATACTGTACCACCAGATGTAGCCATTACCGATTTTAAATTATCGAATAACTATATACCAGTTGATTCATTACAATTACTTTCGAAAGTGGTTTTGAATGCTCACCAGAACAGCTTTGCAATTAGTTTCTCCTCACTCAGCTTTATCCTTAGAGACAAACTAACTTATTATTATAAAATGGTAGGAATAGATCAGGATTGGATTAAAGCAGATAGAAATAATACCGTTAACTATTCTTATTTAAGGCCCGGTAATTACACCTTTCAAATTTACTGTGAAGACAATGATGGAAACAGGTCTAAGAATATCAGCAGTATGCATATATATATAAGGCCGCCATTTTGGAGAACTGGATGGTTTATCAGTCTTTTATTAACTATTGTGGCGTTGATTGCTTATACCATGCATCGATTAAGGCTAAACAAATTATTAGAAGTAGAAAATATAAGAACAAGGGTAGCAAGGGATTTACACGATGATATGGGAAGCACCCTTAGCACGATTAATATTTTAAGCTCAATGGCTAAAGCTAGGCTAACTGACAATATTAAAACTGGAGAATACTTAAATAAAATCTCAGACAATAGTCAGAGAATGATGGAAGCGATGGATGATATTGTTTGGAGCATAAAACCCACTAACGATAGCATGCAAAAAATAGTAGCAAGAATGAGAGAGTTCGCTACCAATGTATGCGAAGCAAAAGATATAGAACTCAGTTTCAAAACTTCAGAAATAGTGAATGAAGTAAAATTGAATATGGAAGCTAGAAGAGATTTTTTCTTAATCTTTAAGGAAGCCATTAATAATGCAGCTAAATATTCAAAATGCTCAAGTATAAGCATTGAACTTTCTGTAAATGGCAAAAAATTAAATTTAGCAATTATAGATAATGGAGTTGGGTTTGATATCGCTACTACAGATAATGGAAATGGATTGGGTAATATGAAGAAACGCTCAGATGCTTTAAATGGTATACTAATTATTAATTCTAGTTTACATAAAGGCACCAATATTGAATTACAAATACCAGTTCAATAAAAATAAATGAATAGAGCATTAAGCCAAAAGTTCAGATTTTTTACTTTCATAAGTATCTGTTTGCTATCGTATGTACATGGCTATAATTTAAAAGTATCTTATTTAGCACCATACAGCACTGTAGAAGAAACCCTCAGTTTTACCAGTTTTTTTGAGTACTTATTTGCCAATGGATTACTTAGGTTTAGAATACCACTGTTGTTTATTATCTCTGGATTCTTATTTGCTTTTTACGATTCCAGGTCCTATATAGAAAGTATCAAAAAAAGATTCAACACACTAATGATTCCTTATTTCTTATGGAGTGCAATAGCATTGTTATTTACTTATACCCTTCAACAATTCAAAGGCTCTGCTGAAATAGTTGCTCAAACAGGAATAGACCAAATGGGAGACAATAGGCCCTATAGCGAAATAGGTTGGTTAGGCATTTTCTTTAGGTGGCTAGTAACACCCATCGCTTTTCAACTATGGT
>CALRUG020000025.1:0-27936 GCA_943371295.1 Synechococcus sp. UW140
GCAAAAATAATCGAGACTATGTTTTGGACATTAGAATTAGCAAGTTATTTAGAAGAAGCTCCCTGGCCTGCTACCAAGGATGAGTTGATCGATTATTCTATCCGCAGTGGTGCGCCATTGGAAGTGGTAGAAAATCTTCAAGAATTAGAAGACGAGGGTGAAGTGTACGAGAGCATCGAAGACATTTGGCCAGACTATCCAAGTCAGGAAGACTTTATGTTTAACGAAGACGAGTACTAAAAATAAAAATGGCTAACTGAATTTTCAGATAGCCATCTTTTTTTCTCTTGCATACTCTTTACGAAGCAGCTTCGTAACAAATTTTTATTTCTTCGTTGGAAAAGTCATCTTGAAATAAAAGAGTACCAATGATAAGGCCAATACAATTAAATTGGCAGCTAATACTGGTCCGCTTTTAACGTTCACTGCATATATCAGCCAAACTATACAGCTGGTGATTACAATCAATATCATCCAAATACTGAGGTCTCCAACACTCTTACTCTTCCATGCCAACCAAACTTGTGGCATAAAAGTAATGGCACTTAAAAAAGCTCCAAAATAACCCAGCAGGTCTACTAAATTCATATTTATTTATTTATTCTTGATTGGCAATACCTAATTTTTCCATCACGTCCATACTTACTCCTGTGGTTGAATAACCCCCATCGTGAAATAAGTTTTGCATCGTAACCATTTTGGTTAAGTCTGAAAACAAAGTGATACAGTAATTAGCGCAATCTTCTGCACTTGCATTACCCAATGGTGCTACCGCATTGGCAAAATCATAGAAATCTCCAAAGCCTTTGATACCAGTACCTGCAGTGGTTTTAGTGGGAGATTGTGATACAGTGTTAATGCGTACTTTTTTCTCCAATCCATAATGGTATCCGAAACTTCTGGCGATTGATTCTAGCATTGCTTTAATATCGGCCATATCTGTATAGAAAGGGAAGGTTCTTTGTGCAGCCATATAAGTTAATGCTACTACAGAACCCCATTCGTTGATGGCGTCTAATTTTTTTGCTACTGCCAACATCTTATGAAAAGACATAGCCGATACATCAATGCCTTTCATGAAATAATCATAGTTGGATTCTGTGTAAGGAATCTTCTTTCTGATATTTACACTCATACCAATTGAGTGTAATACAAAATCAATTTTCCCTCCCAAGATTTCCTGAGATTGGGTAAATAGATTCGTTAATTCTTCGGTGCTAGTGGCATCAGCTGGGATTATTTGAGAACCAGTTTTCTCTGCTAGTTTATTAATCTCTCCCATGCGCATTGCAATGGGGGCATTGGTTAATACAAATGTTGCACCTTCTTCATGTGCTTTTTCTGCTACTTTCCAGGCAATTGAATTTTCATCTAATGCACCGGTGATAATACCGCGCTTTCCTTTTAATAAATTATAGGCCATACAACATAGATTTGAACGCCGAATATACGATTTATGGTGTAATTGGACCTAGTGTAGAATCATTTCTTTGGCATTCTCCAATGCAGCTGCAGTAGGCTTTTCGCCACTCAACATTTGTGCAATGGCTGTAATACGTTCTTCGTTATTGAGAATTTTAATATTTGTTTTAATCTGATTGTTCTTATTCTCTTTATAAACAAAGTAATGTGCATTGGCTTTCCCTGCAATTTGTGGCTGGTGGGTAATACAGATGATTTGTCTTTTGGAAGCCATTTGCTGCATGATCAAACCCACTTGTTTGGCTGCTTCCCCAGAAATTCCCGTATCAATTTCATCAAAAATCATGGTAGGCAAGTCTATATATTCTGCTACCAACGATTTAATGCATAGCATAAGTCTACTCAATTCTCCACCACTAGCTACTTTACGTATGGGTTCGAAACGATTGCTATTATTGGCATCAAATAACAATTCAACTTGTTCTACACCATAAGCACCGAGTGCCACGGTTTGCATACTTACTTTAATTTGTGCATTGGGCATACCCACTTGCTTTAATAAAGCATTGACCGATTGTTCAAATGGTGCAATCACTTTATTACGTGAAGCGGTGATTTGCTTAGCCGTTTGTTTTAACTGATGCATTAAGTCGTTGGCCTGCACCTGCTTCGCTAATATGGCTTCATCTATGGCAACAGCCGCAAAAAGTTTATTGGATAATTCCGTTTGAATGGCCAACAATTCTGCAGTACTACTTACTCCATGCTTTTTAGTGAGCTTGTATCCATCACTTAATCGCTGGTTTACCCAATCAATTCTTTGTGCATCAAAATGAATATTATTGTTGATTCGCTCTATTTCGTCGGCAATATCTTGCAATTCTATTTGACTGGCTTTTAACCTTTCAGATAAATGGGGTAATTCTGCTACCAATCCTTGCATCGATTGCAAACTATTGTTAAGCTGTTTAATCCTTGCTACTACTGGGTCTTCTGCGTTTGCTAATTCTAGCGATACTTTGTCTAATACTGTTTTGATTTCCTCTGCATTCGAAAGCAATTTTAATTCTTCTTCCAATTGCTCTAGTTCATTTTCTTTTAATGATAATTCTTCTAACTCGTTGCAGAGATATTGATTGTAATCGGCTTCTTTTTGCAATGCTGCTTTTTGTGCTTGTAATTCATTAAAAGCAGAAAGAACAGCAGTCCATTCTTTAAAATATTGTTGATGGGTAGTTAAGATATTTTCATTGGATGCCAATGCATCTATTACGGTCCTTTGAAAATCACTATCCCCTAATTCTAAAGTATCAAACTGTTGATGTAAGTCTACTAGTAAACCTGCTAATTCTTTTAATTGTTGCAGTGTGGCAGGCGTATCATTAATAAATGCCCTAGATTTTCCGTTGCTTCCTATTTCTCTTCTAATGACTACAGTATGATCTGTAGTAGATGCTTCTTCAAAATCATGCGCTTGTAAAAAGTGAATCACATTGGCTTTTTTACCAGCGGTAAAAGCTCCTTCAATGATGCATTTGCGTTCTTTGTTAACCAGCACACTGGTGTCGGCCCTTTCACCTAAAATGAGGCTTAATGCGCCCATTAAAATACTTTTACCAGCACCTGTTTCACCGGTGATAATATTAAGTCGCTCATCAAAATCAATGGTTAGTTCATCAATGATGGCATAATTCTGTATGGTTAACTGACGCAACAAAGAATTAGTATTTAATAGAGCAGCAAGTTAACAAAGCTTACCCAATTTGGTGCTAGACTTTTGTCTAAAATTCAATTTCTTAATTTCCTGTGCACCTTGCAATACCCGATTTGGCTCGTTGGTCTAATGAATCTTTGAATTCATGGTCTTCCATGCTGATGCATTTTTGGTAATATTGAATGGCCAATGCTTTTTCTCCTTTGGCTTCATAAATTTGACCTATTTGCAAAGCAGCCCTAGCCGCATAATATTCCTTTCTGTTTTCTCCTAACTTGATTGCATTCAAATAGTTTTTAATAGCATCTTCTTTTCTGCCGAGGTCGTCGTAAATACGGGCTATCCTGTATACGAATTCTAATTTTTCTTCTTCTTTACTAAAGTCGTTCAATGATTTGCCTGCTAATTGTTTTAATGCATCTGAATGATATCCACCATCGTTGTATAATCTTGCTTTCAGTAAAATGATATTGGGCCAATTTTTTTCCTTTGCATCCCTTAATGCTTTTTTGTCTGCGTCTGAATAGGCAGCGCCTTTTACTATGGCCAACTGTTTATTGGCATTGGCTTGTTGCATATTTCCTTGTAAATAATAGCACCAACTGATTTTTTGGTACACATCTTTTACATAAAATTTTCCTTTAAATTTTTTGGTGTACCATTCAAAATGATGAATGGCTTCAGGAATTTCAAGATGAAACATTTTTACATAGCCCAATAGAAAATCCCAAACAGGCAATGTTAAATATTCATCTGATTGGTTTCTATTGAGGATGATATTTTTAGAAAGTTCTACTTCTTTATTGTTTAAAGAAAGGTTTGCTGCCATGAATGCATGCAAATGATTATTGGTGAGGTCTAATTTTTTTTGATTGATGAATGCCATTGCAGCTTCTTTTTCATTTTCTATATAGAAAAGTAAATAGGTATATACAAATGCCGATTCGTTGAAAAACTGTTTAGCCAAGGGGTCATTGCTGTACGTGAAATTGCGCACTTTCTTCATGCCTTCTGATATGGAACCACGCATTCCAAAAAGATTGATTAACCATTTGTATCCCTTTGGAACAGTACCTATTACCGCTTCTAATGCACCAAACCATAAATCGTTTGGACTAAACTGCGGAAATTTTTTCTTGTTCTCTTTTAATAGCACAAATGCTTTTCTACAATCCCATCCCGCATCCCAAAAGTTGCCAAATTTTATTTGTACCGTAGCTCTTTGTATGCGAATCACTGCTTGACTATACAAGTAAAAGGGAGAGGATTTATTCCCTTTTTCAACCAGGTCTAGCCTTTCTTGAAATTGAGCAAAATATCTAGTGTACTCCGCAGGATCTTCGTTAAAAAATAAGGTGTAAAAATCAATGTAGTTTTCGAGTAAAACAGGAATTAAATTATCAGGTTGTTGCAATTGCAACTTTTGAATTTGTAGTTGCCCCGTTTTGGTTTTAAGTTTTCCTATTTCTTGATAAGCCTGAAAGCAACTTGCATTAAAATCAAATTTAGTTTGTGCCCAGCCATTTAATGCGCTGCACAAGAAAATCAATATAATGCTAGCAAATTTAGTCACGACCAAAAATAAGAAAGGGCAGCCAAACGACTGCCCTCGAGTATGTTAAAAGCGTTTATTTATTTTACGTCAACGCTATCGTTCAAATCTGCATCTACCAAAATACGTCCACAGTTTTCGCAAACGATGATTTTCTTGTGTAAGCGAATTTCACTCTGACGCTGAGGTGGAATAGAGTTGAAGCAACCGCCGCAAGCATCACGCTCAACGGCAACTACTGCTAATCCATTTCTGTAACTGGTTCTAATTCTGTCGTAGCTGTAAATTAAACGCTCGTCAATATGTGCTCTTGCATCTGCACTGAAACCATTTAATTCAGTTTCTTCTTTAACAGTATCTGCAATGATTTTTTCTAATTCACCTTTCTTATGATTTAGAACGCCTTCTTTAACGGCAACCATTTTCTTAGCATTTTCCAATTGCTTCACTTTCTCTGCCAATTCTTCGTTGGCATCACGAATATGCTTTTCGCAGAGTTTAACCTCTAGCTGTTGCATTTCTACTTCTTTATTGATTGCTTCGAACTCACGGTTGTTCTTAACGTTCTCACTTTGTTTTTCGTACTTAGCAATTAAGGCTTCGCTTTCTTTGATGGCATTTTTCTTTCCTTCAATAAATTCGCCGATACCATTAATTTCTTCTTCAATACGAGTCTGACGTGCAGATAATCCTTGTATTTCGTCTTCAAGGTCGCTCACTTCCATTGGAAGCTCTCCTTTTAATACCTGAATCTCATCTAGTTTGCTGTCAATTTTTTGTAAACGTAATAGGTTTACTAGTTTTTCTTCAACGGAGAAATCTTTTACAGATGCCATATCGTGTTGGTAATTATAAAGTTTATCCCAAAAAATAACGTACAGGATTTGTCTGTACTGATGTTTTAAGGACGGCAAAGTTAGGGAATTTGCTGGTTATTAGCGAAAAAAGCAGCTCAATCGTGTATTGTTCACTTTCCCAGTGCCCAATATCGGCCACTACCAGCTGGTTATTGGCGTCAAAAAACTCATGGTATTTGATATCGGCACTCACAAAAAATGTTGCTCCAGCTGCAATGGCGTCTTTAATGAGAAAACTGCCCGCCCCACCACAAAGGGCTACTTTTTCTACTTTTTTGCCCAAAAATGGGGTGTGTTTGATCAATTTTAGGCCAAATTGCTCCATTAATAGGCTTAAAAAGGCTTTTTCTTCCATGGGGGATTGGAGCTGTCCAATCATCCCAGACCCTACTTTTTCATTGAAATTGTTCAAGGGGATTAAATCATAGGCTACTTCTTCATATGGATGGGCTTCTTTTAATGCAGCCACTACCTGATTCTCTAAATAGTGGGGTAAAATGACTTCTATGCGGGTTTCTTCCACCTGCTCCCGTACTCCCGGAGTGCCAATGGTTGGATTCGACAAGTCAGATCCGCGGAAGCTTCCAATCCCCCCGGAACTAAAACTGGTTTCACTGTATTCCCCAATATTGCCGGCGCCAGCTGCAAACAATGCTTCTTGCACTTGCGATATTTGAGGGGTAGGAACAAACGTGACCAATTTGGTCAATATTGATTTTTTGGGTTGTAAAATTTGGCAATGGATTAATCCCATTTTTTGTGCAATGACACTATTCACGCCACCCCATACATTGTCTAAGTTGGTATGTATGGCATAGATGGCAATATCATGTTTGATGGCATAAATCAACGCTTCTTCCACATAATTTTTTCCGATGATTTTGGTTATGCCTTTAAACAAAATGGGATGATGGGCTACCACCAAATTGGCCCCCGCAGTTTTGGCTTCTTTCAAAACAGATAAGGTTGCATCTAAAGCACATACTACACCAGTGCATTCCCAACTAGCTGAGCCCGTAAGCAATCCTGCATTGTCGTAAGACTCTTGATAAGCAAGTGGGGCAAAGCTTTCAAGTGCTTTGGTTATTTGAGCTATTTTCATATTTATGCTGGCTTTTTAATTCGGGATGCCCAGTGTTTTATTTTACTAAACGAATTTAGCTTCAATCTATCTTTGTTCTATGGTAGTTCCGCAATTTCTTTTTACTGATGGCAAATTTTTAAAGCAAGATAAACTGCTTATTTCTCCCAATAATCGGTCTTTTAGGTATGGGGATGGTTTTTTTGAAACCATGAAATGGTATAAAGGAAAAATATTGTTGGAGCAATTGCATGTAGAAAGATTGTTCAGCACACTAGATACTTTGAAATTTAAGCCACCCGCTTATTTTACTTCGGAATATATTTTGAATGCAATACATGCTTTAGTTGCTAAGAATCAACACCATCAATTGGCAAGGGTTAGACTCACTATTTATAGAGGGGATGGAGGAATTTATGATGAACAAAATCATTTTCCTCATTTGCTCATTCAAACCTGGCCTTTAAATGCAATGAACAATCGTTTGAATGAAAATGGCTTGGAGATTGATATTTATGCAGCTGCGGTAAAACAAGCGGATCATTTTTCTTTGTTGAAAACGAATAATTATTTGGGCTATGCCATGGCTGCTTTGTGGGCAAAAGAACATCATTTGAATGATGCTATTTTGTTGAATCCTCAAGGCAATATTGCAGACGCAACTATTGCGAATATTTTTTTAATTCAGAACGGTTCAATTTTAACCCCTGCTTTATCGGAAGGCCCTGTTTCTGGGATCATGCGTAAATATTTGTTGCAGCAATTGCGTAACAAGGGTTATGAAGTGCATGAAGGAATGGTAACTGTAGATGATTTAGCCAATGCATCTGAAGTGTTTTTAACGAATGCGATTTATGGTATGCGATGGGTGAAACAATCTGGTAAAAATGCATATTCTCATCAATTAGTGCCGCATTTGTATAAAGAAATCATTGCTCCCTTGTTTGTATGATTTTTAGTAGGCTGCTAGTCTTTTATTGGGGTTGAACTTTTTACTTTGAATTCTGTTAAATTCTAAAACGTTTTAATGAAGCCCTCTGTAAGTATCATTTGGTTTAGAAGAGATTTGCGTTTAAGAGATAATGCTGCATTGTATCATGCATTGCAGAATGATGTTCCTGTTTTACCCATTTTTATTTTTGATACCACTATTTTAGATCAATTACAAGATAGGGCCGACAAACGTGTTGCATTTATTCATGCAGCGATTAGTGAAATGCAGACTGAATTGGTTGCGATGGGAAGTAGCATGCAGGTGTTTCATGGAAAGCCGCTAGATGTTTTTACTTCATTGATTCAGTCTTACACAATTAAAACCGTTTTTACTAATCATGATTATGAACCTTATGCACAAGAAAGAGATTCGGCTATTGCAAATTTATTGGATGAAGCTGGGGTAGATTTTAAAACATATAAAGACCAAGTCATTTTTGAAAAAGATGAAGTAACCAAAGACGATGGCAAGCCCTACACAGTTTTTACGCCCTACTCTAGAAAATGGAAAGCGAAACTGACTGCAGACTATTTGAAAGCGTATCCAACTGAAAAATATTTCGCCAACTTTTATCAACAAGCACCTATTGCCATTCCTTCTTTGGCATCAATGAATTTTAAAGAAGTAGATAAGCAATTTCCTTCCAAGCAGTTGAATGAAGAAATTGTTCGCAAGTATAGTCAGAACAGAGATTTTCCTGCTTTAGAAAATGGAACATCTAAAATGGGCGTGCACTTAAGATTTGGAACGGTGAGCATTCGCTCCCTTGCAACCATTGC
Source organism: Synechococcus sp. UW140 (assembly GCA_943371295.1). Taxonomy (GTDB): domain Bacteria; phylum Bacteroidota; class Bacteroidia; order Chitinophagales; family Chitinophagaceae; genus Sediminibacterium. Next base: position 8,400 of record CALRUG020000025.1, read on the forward strand.
TGCTGGTTTAAATGAGACTTATTTGAATGAATTGATTTGGAGAGATTTTTATCAAATGATTTTATGGCATTTCCCTAAAGTAGGAAAGGGGCATGCTTTTAAAGCAGAATATGAAAAAATAAAATGGCGCAATAACGAGGAAGAGTTTCAAAAATGGTGTGAGGGTAAAACGGGTTATCCCATTGTAGATGCGGGTATGCGTGAGTTAAATGAAACTGGTTTTATGCACAATCGCGTGAGAATGATTGTTGCTTCTTTTTTAACCAAGCATTTACTTATCGATTGGCGTTGGGGCGAAGCTTATTTTGCCAATAAATTATTGGATTTTGATTTGTCTGCCAACAATGGCGGATGGCAATGGGCTGCGAGCAGTGGTTGTGATGCGGCGCCTTATTTCAGGGTGTTCAATCCTTATTTGCAAACGGAGAAATTTGATAAGGACTTAAAATATATTAAGAAGTGGGTACCTGAGTTTCAGGAGTTTAGTTATCCGGCTCCTATAGTGGTGCATGAAGTGGCGAGGAAAAGAGTCCTTGAAACTTATGCTGCTGCGTTGAAGCCTGCCTAATATACATTATAACTTTGCTGTGGGAAACATTTCCGCTTTCGCTACAATCCTTCTTCGAAGGATTAAATGCTCAGCAAAAATTTTCTCACAGACAACTATATATATTCAGGCTTCAACGTATCAGCATACCTTAACTTTTAATGTTACTTTTAGTGTTGAATTCTAAATGATGTTTTATGCGTATTACTTTTCTGTTCATTGTTGCTTTGTTTTTTTCGATGCAGGTTATTGCTCAACACGAAAATCACGCAATGCCAAAAGATACTGTGGTGAAAGCGAAAAGTCCTCGTACTTCCGCAATGGCAATGGTTGGTGATAATCATGTGCATATTGATTATGGTTCTCCCAGTGTTAGAGGTAGGAATATTTGGAATGGTTTAGTGGCTTATGGTCAGGTTTGGGCAACTGGTGCACATAAAGCTACTTGGATAGAGTTTTCAAGTGATATAAAAATCAATAATCAACTTATTCCAAAGGGCAAGTATGGTTTTTTTACTATCCCCAATAAAAATGAATGGATATTGATACTCAGTAAAGATTGGGATATGCATTTGGCAGATGATTATAAAGGAGAGAATGATATTATTAGAATCAATACAAAGCCAAGAAAGAATAAGAATATCACCGAAGCCCTTAAATACCAGGTTATTGCAACAGGTGCCGAAAAAGGAAAGATTGAAATAAGCTGGGAATACTTATCTGTTTCTTTTGATTTTGTGAATGTTAAACCATAAGTATTAACATTCAGTGTTATTGACACTATGAACTATTAGTTGTACCTTACTTGTATACTTTTAGATATGTTTTGATTACGGCAATCACATTTATCTAAAATTTTACTTATGAAATTGTTCAATTACATCCTTGTATTGACATTGTTTGTTTCTCTTGCCGCTTGCGCCTCAACTGCTAAATTCCCTATTTCAACTGTAGTACCTGCAGCAGAAATTACTGCGAAAAAAAGTACGGATGCCAACAAAAACAGTACTCTTGAAATCACCGCTAGAAATTTAGCAAGTCCTGATCGCTTAGTTCCTGCTGGAACCAATTACAGTATTTGGGTAGTATCTAAAGGGCAGGGCACAAAAAATGTGGGCCAGTTATTAGTGAGTAATGGCGATAAAGCCAGTTTTAAAACGACTACTGCTTTTGACTTTGATGAAGTATTTATTACCGTTGAAAATCAAAGTGACTTGTCTTATCCTACGGGCGTAGAAATCTCCCGCACTAAGTTTTAAGTTAACGCATGCAATAGGAAATTTTTTTCTACTTCAAGAATTCTTCACCCCTTCGCTACAATCATCAATCAATGTATGCATCAGCAAACATTTTTTCTTCGCGGCAATCCTTCTTCGAAGTATTAAATGCTCAGAAAAAATTTTCCTGATGCATACTTAGTTATTACTTGTGTCTGGAAAATTCATGCCGAGCATTTAAGACGTGTTAACGGATTGTAGCGAAGGCATGAAGTTTTGCAGACGCAAGCACTTAGCTAGGTATGAATTTTAGTAAGCTTTTCAACAGCTTGTAAACCCTCAATGCCGAGGTTGAGCGAAAAATTATTTACATAGAGGTTGATATGCTGCCGCATCACGTCTTCACTCATTTCTTGTGCATGCTCACGTACATAGGGTGCAACAGTAGGGTAGTGGGCAAATGCATATTCAATACTTTGCTTAATTAAAGCATCTACTTCTTGTATGATTGCCGGGTCGATGGTTTTTTTTGCAATAATGCCTCCGAGTGGGATGGGCAATTGTTGTGTTTCTTCCCAATATGCCCCGAGGTCTATTATTTTTTTCAATCCCTTTGCTTCATAAGTAAAGCGATTTTCATGGATGATTACGCCTGCATCTACTTCTCCATTTAATACTGCATTTTCAATTTCATGAAATACTTTGAATACTTTTTTAGTAGCATGGGGATACGCTAAACTAAAGAGTAAATGCGCTGTGGTATTTTCTCCTGGAATGGCTATCGTCATGTTGTTGATGGAGTCTGCTGTATATGGATTGGATGCTGAAAATACATGCTGGGTGTCGGTATTTGTGTCGGTATTTGATTTGGTAACATTTGGTCCGATTGGTCTTGTTATCAGCAAAGGCCCTACTCCTTTTCCAAGTGCGCCTCCACTATTTAAAAGTTGGTATTGATTTTTCACTTTATTCCATACCCCATAACTGATTTTTGAAAAATCCATTTTGCCTTCAAGGGCCCACTCATTAAGGGTTTGTACGTCTTCTAAAAAAACCTCAAAAGAGATTCCCTTGGTGTCAATTTTTTGATTGACCAGTGCGTCAAAAATAAAAGTATCGTTGGGGCAGGGAGAAAATGCCAGACTAAATTTCATCATTACGGATTGTTTGAACAGTCACTCTTTTCAGAATTATTTCACATTGTACAGCTTATCAACATATTGAAGCAATACTTTGTTGAGTCCTTCTATGCTCTCTTTCAATAGCCATTTGCTTTTATCTCTTTCGCCTACATAATTAGAGATCGACCTGATTTGTATAAACGGAATACCTGTTTCTCTTCCAACATAGTGTAATGATGCCCCTTCCATACTTTCTACAGCAGCTCCATATTTCTTTTTTAATTCCGTAATTCGAGTAGGCTGCGTAGTAACTTGATTAACCGTTAATCCATCCACTACCGGTAAATTCAATAAATTGTATTGCTTGATCCAGGGATTGGGTAGTTTTCTTTTTTCGAAGGGATGGTAGCTGCTCTTCTCTAGCTTCATATCGAACAAGTCTTTCCAGACCCCTTTTTCTTCTACTCCAGTATCACCCAATATTTCATTGTTTACCACTACTATTTGTCCCGGAGCATATTTTTTACTGAAACTACCTGCAATACCTGCTTGGATGATTAAATCGGGTCTTTCTTCAATGGCCAATCGGGTGATGGCCACCGCGGACGCCAATAATCCCACCCCTGACTGGTAAAATTGCACTTTTAAGCGATTGCTTTTACCTGTATACAGTTCATTGATGTTCACAAATGTGGGCATCCATTCTGCAGTTGTGGCCGATGTGATCACGATCCTCATGCTGTAAAGTTGACGAAAAACACGCAACTTTCTCCATTTTTGTACCTTTGCGAAAATTTTTAACGGAATGGTGTACCTGACCAGACAAGAACATTTTAATGCGGCACATAAATTATTCAATCCTGCTTGGTCTAAAGAGCGCAATGAGCAGGTTTTTGGAGTTTGTGCCAATGAAAACTGGCATGGGCACAATTATGACCTTTATATTACTATTAAAGGTATTCCTGACCCTGATACTGGCTTCTTATTTGACGTTAAAGCCTTGAGTAAACTCATTAAAACCCATGTGATTGACCACTTGGATCACAAGAACCTAAATATGGACGTGCCATTTATGGCAGGTAAAATGTGTAGTACCGAAAACCTAGCTTTGGCAATTTGGCATCAATTGGCGCCTCATTTACCTAGCCCGGTGAAGCTTCATTGTGTCAAATTGTACGAGACACCCCGAATTTATGTGGAATATTTTGGGGAGTAAGTTTAAACAATTTGATTTTAGTTGTGTTATATATCCGTAAATCTGCCTAAATACATCTTTTTTGGTTTCTGGTACGTATTTGGATAGGTTTACAGAACAATTGATTTGGACACTTGATCAGCACACTTCTGAAACAGTACCAAGCAAACAAACGTTCACCCGGCTTTTGACTTAAGATTAATTAAGTATGAATAACAAAAGAATCACTGTTTTCCGTAAGGAACATTTTAATGCTGCTCATCGGCTGAATAATCCAGCTTGGTCTGCTGAGCGCAATAAAGCGGTTTTTGGGTTATGCAATAACGAAAATTTTCACGGTCATAATTATGAATTGATTGTGATGGTGTCTGGTGAAATTGATCCGGAAACAGGTTATTTGATTGATTTGAAAATATTGAGTGACTTAATTAAAGAAGAAGTATTAAACAGATTTGATCATAAAAATTTGAATCTAGATACGCAGGAGTTCAAGAACTTAAATCCTACTGCTGAAAATATTGCCGTAGTGATTTATGACTTAATAAGGGCCAAACTAGAGGAGCGTTACACATTAAAAATTAGATTGTATGAAACAGAACGAAATTTTGTCGAATATCCGATTGAATGGTGATAAAATCGTCTTCACAGATGATGAGTTAATGGAGGAAATGGGAGACAACCATATTAGTACTTCTGTGGAAACACCCATGGTTGCTGGTGCTTTCGATAAATCTGACGATGAGAAAATTGCCATTATACAAGAGCATTTCAAAGCCATCATGGAAACCCTTGGATTAGACTTGACTGATGATAGCTTAAAAGGTACTCCTAAGCGTGTTGCTAAAATGTATGTTAAAGAAATTTTCAGCGGCCTTAATCCTGCCAACAAACCTTCTGTTGCTTTATTCGACAACAAATACAAGTACAATGAAATGTTGGTAGAAAAGAATATTTCATTCTACAGCAATTGCGAACATCATTTTGTTCCCATCATTGGTAAAGCGCACTTAGCCTATATCAGCAATGGTAGAGTAATTGGATTGAGCAAATTGAATCGATTGGTGGAATATTATGCAAAGCGCCCTCAAGTTCAAGAGCGTTTAACTATGCAAATTGCCAAGGATTTACAAAAAGAATTGGGCACCGAAGATGTGGCTATTGTTATTGATGCAAAACACCTTTGTGTTGCTAGTAGAGGTGTAGAAGATGATACTTCTTCTACCATCACTTCTTTTTATGGCGGTAAGTTTAAAGAAGAAAAACGCAAAGAAGAATTTCTTCGCTATCTAGAATTAAAGACTGAGTTTTAAAAAATCATTTACTTTGCCATAAATTTTTAATTCATGGCAAAGCATGCTTTTGTATTCCCTGGTCAAGGGGCTCAGTTTTCTGGAATGGGAAAAAATTTATATGAAGCTCATTCTTCTGTAAAAGAACTGTTTGAACAAGCCAACGACATTTTAGGCTTTCGTATTAGTGATACCATGTTTGCTGGAACGGATGAGGAATTAAAGCAAACCAATATTACCCAACCTGCTATTTTTATACACTCTGTTGCTGTTTTTAAAACTATTGAAAACGCAAAGCCTGATATGGTTGCGGGTCATTCTTTGGGTGAGTTCTCTGCCCTTGTTGCCAATGGGGTTTTGGCTTTCGATAAAGCATTAGAGTTGGTAAGCATTCGTGCTAAAGCCATGCAAAAAGCTTGTGAATTAAATCCTTCTACTATGGCTGCAGTATTAAATTTAGCCGACGAAAAAGTAGAAGAAATTTGTGCAGCTATTCAAGCTGAAACGGGTGAAGTGGTAGTGGCGGCCAATTATAATTGTCCTGGACAATTGGTTATTAGTGGTTCTATCAAAGCCATCGATTTAGCATGTATTAGAATGAAAGAAGCGGGCGCAAAACGTGCATTGGTATTACCAGTAGGTGGTGCTTTTCACTCTCCTCTTATGGCTCCTGCAAAAGAGGAATTGGCAGCTGCAATTGATGCTGCTGTATTTAATACACCTTCTTGTCCTGTTTATCAAAATACAGTTGCAAAAGCTGTTGCTGATCCATTAGAAATCAAACAAAATTTAATCAATCAACTAACGGGTGCGGTTAAATGGACACAATGTGTGCAAGCAATGGTAGCAGATGGAGCAACTGAATTTACGGAATGTGGTCCTGGTAAAGTATTGCAAGGATTGGTTGGTAAAATTGCGGGTACAACGGTTAGCACCAATGGCTTTAGTTAATTAGCGCAGCTAATTTAATCTCAAGGCTTTCAGTATGCCATTGTCCCAAACCGGCAATACGGCCCTTGTGCCTGTAGTGTAGGAGGCAATTCCGAAAGTATCGTCGTAGTCCCATACTCCCCAACCAATTCCAAATTTGTTGAGGTAGGTAGTCATATCGGTCATGTAATTGATAATACTTTCCGGTGGAGCTACTTTTTTGTGTACGCCAAATTCATTACAGATAACATCTACTTTTTTCTGTGTGCTCCAATTGTACACGGTTTGCATAATCTTATTGATAGAGTCTGCAGCAAACTGCTGTCTGCCATACCATTCAATTTGAAACTTAGCACCTGCATTGGATGCATTCGCCGCCAATGTGCTTACATTGGTTGGGTTACCTGGGTAGGGTAGAAATCGAATAAATGAATAGGGTGCGCCAATCCAATCAGCCCCTTGGTGTGTATAGGTGAAGGGTTCGTAAAAATGAAAATTGTAAATAATATTTTTCTTTGCAATCGGTTGTAGTTGGATAAGTTCGTACCAATTGCTGTGATTTTCTGCAGTTACAATAATATAATGATTGGGTGCTGCTTCTCTAATTGAATTCACTATTTGTTCTTGGTAAGGTGCCCACCAGTTTTTGTCTATTCCAGATACCAATCTTTCTGCTCCAATATGTGGCTCGTTCCATACTTCAAAAAATACTTTTGATGTATCGTATCCTTTAAAATGGTTGGCTAGGTTTTTCCAAAACTGTCTGAAAGACAATCTAGCTAATGGATCTATAGCCAATCTTGCTTCAAAATTATCACCGGTTGCATGCATTTCTAATACAACTGATAACCCTGCAGCTGTAATGCTTTTTACTGCATTTTCAACATGCACTAAATTGGCGGTTTGTAATTCTTCTATCTTACTTGGATTACTTAAAACGGATGGCCCTAATGGCAATCTTACATAAGTGAATCCTGCATCTTTGATTTGTTTATAGTGTGTATTATTGAATCGGTTGCTGTACTGACCTGGATCAGAATAATCATTGAACCAATTGGATAGATTGATGCCTTTGGCTAATTTATCTACCGCAGTTCCTTTAGGACCTACAACTGGATCAACGGCTGTTCCTGTTTTAGAACAAGACACCATTATCATCGTTACTACCACCAGCAAACCAATAATACCTTTGTTCAATCTCACTTTTCTGTTTTTAATTGATGCTGCAATTGATCCATTCAGGATCAAAATGGGCATTGTATTTTTTGTAAAAATGAATAGCGGGTTCATTCCATTCCAACACTTGCCAAACCATTCCTTTGAGTCCTTTCTCTTTACATTCTTCTATTAAACGTTCAAAAAGTAGCTTTCCGATATGTTGACCCCTCATTTTTTCTGTAACCAGTATATCTTCTAAATACATTCTTTGCCCTTTCCATGTACTGTATCGTATATAATAGAGTGCAAAGCCATGTATTTCGTTGCTTCCATCTGCTTTTGTTTCTTCGGCTACAAATGCCCACCATACTGGTTTCTCGCCAAATCCACTTTCAATAAAATGGTCTAAAGTAACCGTTACTTCGTCGGGAGCTTTTTCATAAACAGCCAATTCCTTGATCAATTCTAAAATTCTGGCACAGTCTCGCGCTTCTGCTCTTCTGATTTGGATATTCATAATGCGTTTAAGGCTTGTTCAAAATCTGCAATAATATCTTCAACGTTTTCTATTCCAACACTTAGTCTGATTAAACCATCTGTGATGTCAAATTGCAAACGTTCTTCTTTAGATAATCCCATATGACTCATACTTGCTGGATGAGATAAGAGGGTGTCTGGAGTTCCAAATGAAATTGCTCTGACACAAATTTGTAAAGCGTCTATGAATTTTTTTCCTGCGTCTAAACCTCCTTTCAATTCGAAACTCATCAATGCGCCTGCTTGTTTCATTTGCTTTCTTGCAATGGAATAGTCGGGGTGTGTAGGCAGTCCGCAAAAATTGACTTTTTCTACCGCTGGATGGTGGGCTAAAAAATTGGCAACCTGCACGGCGTTGCTGCAGTGTCGCTCCATCCTTAACTCTAATGTTTTTAATCCATTGGTTAATAAAAATGAATCGAATGCATTGCTATTGCCGCCTAATAAAACATGCCATTTCCAAATAGGGCCATTCATTAATGCAAGGTCTTTTCCTAATAATATTCCACCAACTGCGGTGCCATGTCCATTTAAAAATTTAGTAGTGCTATGCATTACAAAATCGGCACCCCACTTAAAAGGTTGTTGCAAGTATGGGGTTGCTGCAGTATTGTCTACCGAAACCAAAATGCCTTTGCTTTTAGCAATGGTGCAAACCCTTTCAATATCAATGCAACGGAGTGTAGGATTAGATGGGGTTTCAATATGAATCAATTTAATGGAAGGATATTGAACAAGTGCCGCGTCAATGGCTAATTCATCATTTAGGTTGATCATCACTGTCTCCACACCTGTATCCGCTAATACTTTATGCAAGAGCTCGTGTGTGCCACCATACAATGCATGATGCGTTAATACAGCATCTCCTTTGCTTAATGTACCCAAAAACAAAGTACTTAATGCAGCTTGTCCGCTGGAATGCAGTAGGGCTTTTACTTCTAGAGGTTCTCCTGATTCATTCTTCAGACCAAATGTTTCTAATGCTGCTATAATTTCTTCTGCAGTTGTAAAACTTGGGTTACCCCATCTGCTGTAAATTTTTGTCTTGTCTTTTCCTGCAAAACGTTCACTTCCTTCTGATGCAGTATCAAACGTAAAAGTTGAACTGGCATAGATGGGTGTTAAGTGTGCGTGATCGGCATTGGAATGACCAGATGAATGTATTGCAGTGGTTCCAATTCCTTTGAACTTTTTATTCATACCCCTCGTTTCTTTTAAAAATATATTCCAATATTATTTACTGTCGTATGCCCATTTAATCCAGGTTGCACCCCAGGTAAATCCACCTCCGAATGCAGCTAAAACAATATTGTCCCCTTTCTTTAATTGTTTTTCCCAATCCCATAAACAAAGCGGTAATGTGGCAGCAGTAGTATTACCATACTTCTGAATATTGATCATCACTTTTTCTTTGGGTAAACCCATGCGATTGGCAGTGGCATCAATGATTCTTAAATTGGCCTGGTGTGGTACCAACCAGGCAATATCATCTGCTGTTAAGTTGTTTCGCTCTAATAATTCTGCACTAACATCGGCCATTCCTTTCACCGCAAATTTAAAAACAGCTTGCCCTTCTTGATAAGCGTAGTGTTCCTTTGCCATCACCGTTTCTACGGTTGCAGGTTTCAATGATCCACCCGCTTTCATATGTAAATATTGTCTGCCACTTCCATCGCTGCGCAGAATGCTGTCTTTAACGCCAAAATCTTCTTCAGTAGGCTGCAACAAAATAGCTCCTGCTCCGTCTCCAAAAATGATGCAAGTTGCTCTATCGGTATAATCGATAATTGCACTCATTTTATCTACCCCTACCACAATCACATTCTTGTATCGGCCACTCTCTATAAACATGGTTCCAGTTGTAACAGCATATAAAAAACCGCTACAAGCCGCACTCATATCGAATCCCCAAGCATTGGTTGCTCCCAATTTATCGGCAATGATATTGGCCGTTGCTGGAAAAACCATATCGGGTGTTACAGTTGCACAAATAATACAATCAATATCAGTTGGAGCAAGATTTTTCTTACGAAGAATTTCCTGAATAGCTGGAACAGCCATATCACTACTGGCTTTGCCTGGTTCTTTTAAAATTCTTCTTTCCTCAATACCTGTTCTGGTTCTAATCCACTCGTCGTTGGTGTCTACCATTTTTTCTAAATCGAAATTGGTCAACTTTGTTTCGGGAACATAGCCTCCCACTGCGGTAATAGCTGCGCTTCTTTTATTCATTTATTATCAAGGTTATATAAAAGGTTGAAGGTACGGCTAATTGCTTTCTTTTTGCTATTTTCGTCTCAATTATGATAGCTTTTGTTCGTGGTCATTTTGCTGTTAAAACGCCTGCCCGTGTAGTGGTAGATGTGAATGGAGTAGGGTATGATCTGCAAATTAGCCTCAATACCTTTTCTGCTATCAGCAATAAAGAAAGCGGGCAATTATTCACTTATTTGCATATTACTGAGAACGCTCATACTCTTTTTGGCTTTGCTGAATTGTCTGAGAAAGACCTCTTTTTGCAGTTAATCAGTGTTTCTGGGGTAGGGGCTTCAACTGCTCGAATGATGTTGTCTGGCATGAAGCCCGAAGAAATAACCCGAGCCATTGTTCAAGGAAACACCAAACAGCTGGAAGGAATCAAGGGAATTGGTAAAAAATCGGCTGAAAGATTGATTGTAGAATTGAGGGATAAACTGGCTAAACAACACAATGAAAATATTTTACCCGGATTTGTTACCCCGCAAATAGATTCGGATGCAATAAATGCCTTAATTTCATTGGGCATTGGTAGAGTAATGGCCGAACAAGCCGTTAAAAAAACCATGCAAACATCCCCTGAAAATAGTTCATTAGAAGAAATTATTAAACTAGCACTCAAAAACCTATAGCCATCGAATTGAGCTTTACTTAACTAAGCGGGACTGTTCTTGAAGTATTCCTACAGCATTGTATTTTTTTGTTTGACCATTTTGTGGTGTGCCCAATCTTTTGCCCAAGAAAAAGACAGTTTGCGCTTTCCTATTAAAGATAGAAGAGGCGACGCAATAACGGCGCCCAATAAAAATCCTTTTGATATTCGAGATACGGGATTAGTAAAAAGAAAAACGGAATACGATCCTAAAACCAAATCATATTTTGTAAGTGAAAAAATTGGAAATATTTGGTACCGTAAACCTGCTTCTATTTCATTCGACGACTTTTGGAAATTAGAAGCAAAGAAATCGGAGAATGACTATTTTAAGAAAAGAGCAGATGCACTTTCCTTACTGAATCAAAAAAGCAAACGCCCTCCTTTGCAAGCGTATCCTAAATTATTTGATCGCATTTTTGGTTTAACGGGTCAAAACTTGAAAGTAGATATTCGTCCTTCGGGTGAAGTGAATGTAATGGCTGGGTACCAGGGTCAAAATATCAAGAACCCCACTTTGCCTGAACGTGCTAGAAGAAATGGGGGCTTCGATTTTGATATGAATGCCAACCTAAATTTGAATGCGAATATTGGAGACAAACTTAAATTTCCAATCAACTATAATACCCTTACCAATTTAGGTTTCGACAATCAATTGAAATTGGATTACAAGGGTATGGATGATGAAATTATTAAAAGCATTGAAGCGGGTAATATTTCCTTTCAATCGAAGGGTACATTAATACCAAGTGCACAAAATTTATTTGGTGTTAAAGCGCAAATGCAATTTGGAAAACTAGTTGTTACGGGCGCTTTGGCTAATCAGCGCTCTTCTAGGCAGAGTTTAAATTTACAAGGTGGTGCAGCAACTCAATCATTTCAAAAAAGATTGGATGAATACGAAGAGAACAGACACTTCTTATTAGGAAAATACTTTAAAGACAATTTCAATAAGACGATGCGCAATCTGCCTGTGGTGAATTCTCAGGTCCAGATTCAACGTATGGAAGTTTGGGTAACCAATAGAACAGGTGCAACAACCGATGCAAGAGATATTGTGGGTTTGATGGATTTAGGAGAACCCACGCCATTTAATCCTTCTATTCAATCTTTAAGGAGTAATCCATTACCTGCCAATGGTGCGAATAATTTATACGCTTCTTTAGCAGGGGATCCAAATGCAAGAAATCCTGCATTCATCAACAGTTTATTATTGGGTAAAGGCTTAAGACCAGTGGATGATTTTGAAAAAACATTTGCGCGAAAATTATCTACCAACGAATATTATTTTAACCCACAAGCTGGGTTCCTTTCTATTAATACCCAATTGCAAGCTGATGAAGTATTGGCAGTTGCTTTTCAATACACGTATAATGGAAGGGTATTTCAAGTGGGTGAATTTTCACAAGATATTTCTCTAGACTCTAATAAGGGGGTACAAAAAGTACTGTTCTTGAAATTATTGAAAGCTACTTCTCAAAGAACCAATTTGCCTATTTGGAGTTGGATGATGAAGAATGTGTACTCTTTAGACTTGTTTGGCGGTATTGAAAGAACTGATTTTAAATTAAACGTATTATACGAAGAGCCTAGTGGGGGTTTAAAAAGATTTTTACCTGAAACCAATGCTGCGGTGGATGGTCAACCACTGTTGCGTATTTTAAATTTAGACAGACTCAATAATAGAAACGATCCACAACCCGATGGGGTATTTGATTATATAGAAGGGTTTACCATTTTACCACAAATGGGAAGAGTTGTATTCCCTGTATTAGAGCCCTTTGGTAGAGACTTGGATACACTTGCTTTTGCCGGCTTTCCGCAAGCAACCAAGGATAAATATGTGTATTATCAATTGTATGATTCTATTAAAGCCATTGCACAAACTTTTGCCAATGTAAATCGATTTGTGATGCAAGGTCAAGTGAAGGGCTCTGGGGGTAGTTCTGAAATTTATTTAAATACTTTTAATATTCCGCAAGGCTCCGTATCTGTTACCGCGGGTGGGCAAGTATTAAGAGAGGGTGCAGACTTTATTGTTGATTATAATTTGGGTACCGTTAAAATTTTGAACCAAGGAATTTTAAGCGCGAATATTCCAGTTAAAGTAAACTTTGAAAACAATATAGGTTTTGGTATGCAGCAAAGAGGATTTGCTGGATTAAGAGTAGATTATTTAGCGAGTAAAAAATTATCTGTTGGGGCTTCAATGGTACGATTGGGTGAGCGCCCATTCTTTACTAAAATGGGGTATGGTGATGACCCAATTAGAAATACCATGTATGGCTTAGATTTTAGTTATCGTTCAGAATTACCAGGTTTAACTAGATTGCTCGATAAACTTCCTTTTTATACTACCAATGCAAAATCATCCATTAATGCTTATGGTGAAGCAGCCGTTTTAAAGCCAGGGCATCCACCTCAAATTGGAAGAGGAGATCAAGGGCTTATTTTTATTGATGACTTTGAAGGAACCCGCGCTAATATCGATTTGCGATTCCCTTTTGTTTCTTGGGCATTGGCTTCTACACCTCAAGGCAATCCTCGTTTCCCTGAATCTACTTTAACCGATTCTATCAATTATAATTTTAACCGAGCTAAAATGGCTTGGTACAATATTGAACCCAATTTACAAGACAAGAATAGCCCGAATAATCCACTGCGTAGAAATTTAGCTGAATTGAGTGACCCTCGCGTTCGTCAAGTATTTACCAATGAATTATTTCCTCAACGTACTACGAATATTACCGACGTTCAAGCAGCAACTTTTGACTTGGCTTTTTATCCAACAGAAAAAGGGCCATATAATTTTGAAACCCGTCCTGGTCAAATTGATGCCAATGGTCGTTTGAGTAATCCAACTACCCGATGGGGTGGAATCATGCGAGCCATTGATCAAACAGATTTTGAGACTAATAATATTGAGTTTGTAGAGTTTTGGATGCAGAATCCATTTATTACCAATCCTGCAAGCAGAGGAGGAAAATTATTTTTAAACTTTGGAAATATTAGTGAAGACGTTTTAAAAGATGGACGTCGCTTTTATGAGAATGGAATGAATACGCCTACTGTTCCTGCTTCTGTTGATAGCAGTAATACTTGGGGTAAAACGCCAGTGAATCCTATTCAAATTACACAGGCATTTAGTAATGATCCGAATGATCGTGTTTTTCAAGATGTGGGCTTTGATGGAATTGATGATATTGCAGAGCGTAGGAAGAAAGCCTATATTCTACAGCAACTTGCCAATAATTTTGGTCCTGCATCAGCCGTATACCAACGCGCTTTTCAAGACCCTTCGAATGATAACTATAAATGGTATCGGGATCCTTCTTTTGATGCAGTAGGAACAGGAATTTTAGGCCGCTATAAAAATTTCAATAATCCGCAGGGCAATTCCCCTGTTGCCACAACGGACGGAATTTTTACTTCTGCAGCAACCTTGTTTCCTGATAATGAAGATTTAAACCGAGACAATACGTTGAATGAATCGGAATCTTATTATGAATATGAAGTGCCATTGGCTCCTGGAATGGACGTAGGTAGAACACCTTATATCACCGACAAAAAACGAGTAACCGTAAATTCTGCTGATGGAGTGACCAGAACAGAAGATTGGTATTTATTTAGGGTTCCTATTAAAGGCTTTACCAGAAAAATTGGCAATATTCCCGACTTTAAATCAATCCGATTTGTTCGATTGTATATGTCCGATTTTGAAGACTCTGTGGTGGTGAGATTGGCTCGCTTAGATTTAGTGAGAAACCAATGGCGTCAGTTTATTTATAATTTAGATACCACAGGATCATACACGCCCATCAACACTACTACTGGAACGCAGTTCAATACCCTTGCTGTAAACTTAGAAGAGAACAGCAGTAGAACCCCAGTGAATTATTTAATGCCTCCGAATGTAGAGCGTGTTCAATTGCTGAGCAATAATGGCGTAAACCTTCAGCAGAACGAACAGGCCATTGCCATGCGCGTAAATAATTTGCAATCGGGTGATGCAAGGGGAATCTTCAAAACATTGAATTTGGATATAAGGCGTTATACCAAATTGTCTATGTATTTGCACGCAGAATCAATTACCGGTCAAAGACCAGTAGTAGACAATGAAATAAGAGCGGTTATTAGAATTGGGCAAGACTTTTTGAACAACTACTATGAAATTAATGTGCCGCTTAAAATAACCGCACCAGGCATTTATCCTCGTGGGCAGGAAGCAAGGGTTTGGCCCGAAGAAAATAATATCGATTTCTTTTTAAGAGACTTGATTGATTTAAAAATTGAAAGAAATAATGCAGGGGCATCTTTAAGTAATATTTATAGAAAAATCATTGGCAATAAAACCATGTCGATCATGGGTAATCCTAATCTAGGAGAAGTGCGAGGATTTTTAGTTGCAGTCGAAAATCCTTCTAGACCCAATGGTACAGCCATTAGTGCAGAAGTATGGGCCAATGAACTAAGGTTATCAGGCTTAGATGAAAAAGGTGGATATGCCGCACTAGGAAGAGTAGATTTTGTATTGGCCGATTTGGGAACCCTGTCTGTTTCTGCCAATACTTATTCTCAAGGATTTGGAACCATTGAACAAAGAGTCAACGAGAGAGCCAGAGATAATTTGATGCAGTTTGATATTGCTGCAAATATTGATGCGGGTAAATTGGTTCCTAAAAAAGCCAGATTATCTGTTCCTATATATGCGAGTATTAATCGATCTACTTTAACTCCTGAGTTTGATCCATATGATATGGATGTGAATTACAGAGATAAATTAAATGCAGCTGCACCTGATAAACGTGATTCCATTAAACGCGCAGCTGCAGATATTACTACCATAAAAACACTCAATTTTACCAATGTTCGTGTATTACAAGGACAAGGGAAAGCAGGTTTATTAAGTTTGAGCAATTTTGATTTTAGTTATTCATTTACGCAAACTGAACATACCAGTCCAGTTATTGCACAAAACAAAGTTACAAGGCATCGAGGGGGTATTGGATATACCTATATTGGTCAAAATAATTTTATTGAGCCATTCAAGAAAATGATCAAGGGCAAGAGTCCATGGCTGGCATTTATTAGAGACGCGAATATTAATTTGAAGCCATCCTTCTTAAGTTTCCGTGCAGACATTAATAGACAATTTGGAGAGTTTATTCCTCGTATTGTAAATACAGTAAATAGTAAAGTAGATAGGGTTGATACTACCTACGATAAATATTTTACGTTTGATCGATTCTATAATTTACGGTGGGATTTAACCCGCTCAGTAAACGTAGACTTCAATGCTACCAATAACGCACGCGTAGATGAGCCCTTTGGAAGAATTGATACCAAGCTAAAAAAAGATTCTGTTAGAACGAATTTCTTTAAGGGAGGTAGAAATACTTTGTACCAGCAGAAAGCCATCATGAATTATAATATTCCTTTGAATAAGTTTCCTTTCTCTGATTGGATTACGGCCCGATACAGTTATGGAACTTCTTATAGTTGGATTGGTGCAAGTAGAATTGCTGTTAACTTAGGAAATACTATCGAGAATTCACAGGAGAACAATTTGAATGCACAGTTCAACTTTGGGAATCTCTATGCAAAATCAAGGTGGATGCGTGCATTAGATAATATACCACCACCGCGTTCAAAGAATGATCCAAAGAATGGTAAAGCTGCTCCTCATTCGGTAAACCCATTGGGTTCTGTATTCCCTACAAAAGCGGAAGCCATTGCTGGGTTGCTTGGTCAAAAAAGAACCGATGCTTTGAAGCGTTGGAGACAGCAAAGAAGAGATATTCGGAATGCAGAAAAAATGTTGCGACAAGCCACTACGCCAGAATTAGGAGGACTTGAAAGGTCGGCAGGTAAGTTCCTCACCATGTTTAAAAATATCTCGATCAATTACGGTGAAAACTTCAGAAGCAGATTGCCTGGTTATATGGATAGTACCCATTTTATTGGACAGAATTTCCAAACCATGGCGCCTGGCTTGGATTATGTTTTTGGAAAACAACCAGATGCCAATTGGATTAATAATAAGATTTCAAAAGGCTTATTAACCAAAGACAGTACATTCAATTTCTTATATAGGCAAAGCTTTGAACAAAGGCTCAGTATTACTGCACAAATAGAACCAATCAGAGAGTTATTGATTGATATTAATTTGGATAAATCATTTACAAAAGATTATACCGCACTCATTAAAGACACCACTGGAACAGGGAATAATTTTGGACAGTTAAATCCTTTATTCAATGGTGGGTTTAGTGTTTCTTATATCTCATTTAATACATTATTTGGAAGTAGTAATCCAAATGAATTGTCTGCAACATTTAAAGAGTTTGAAGCGAATCGTTTGGTGGTATCTAGAAGAGTGGCAGCATTAAATCCTTACTGGCAGCAATTACCCGCTAACCAGAAATTCACTGCTGATGGATATGCAACTGGGTATGGAAGATATGCGCAAGACGTGTTGATCCCTTCCTTCTTAGCTGCATATACTGGTAAAGACCCAAATACCATTGCATTATTAAGAGAGGGGGCAAGTAGAATTAGTGCCAATCCTTTTAGTGGCATTATTCCTAAACCCAATTGGAAACTGACTTATACCGGTCTTACCAAGATTCCTGCTATTGCCAATGTGTTCAGCAATTTTACTATTAGCCATGGCTATAATGGTCAGTTAAGCATGAATAGTTTTAGTAGTGCGCTCTTGTATCAAGATCCATTTAGATTGAGTGCTCCAGGATTTATTGATACCACGAGCGGTAACTTTATTCCATTCTTCTTGGTTCCGAATATCAGTATGGCAGAACGTTTTGAACCATTGTTGAAAATTGATTTTACCACTATTAGTCAATTCAATTTCAATTTAGAATTTAGAAAGAGCAGACAATTGAGTTTAAGCTTAATTGATTACCAATTAAGTGAGAGCAGAAGCACAGAATGGATTGTAGGATTGAATTGGAGAAAGCGTGGATTTAAATTACCGTTTAATATTGCTGGGAAAGGATTACAAAATGATTTGAATTTAAAACTAGATGTTTCTGTAAGAGATGTATCTATTAGTAATAGTAGATTAGATCAAACCAATGCTTATGGTACGGGTGGGCAAAAAGAAATCACGATTCAACCGGCAATAGATTATGTAATCAATAGTAGAATCAATGTGAAACTATTCTTTGATCAACGCAGGGTTACACCGTATATTTCTACTTCAGCGCCAATTACCAATACGAGGGCAGGTATTAATGTGCGGATTTCTTTAGCGCAGTAATATTGCCTTGGCGATAGAGATACTGGAACTAGGAAATATGCAAAAAAGGGTCAACAGTTCATCACTGCTGACCCTTTTATTTTTAAGCTAATTGAAATAGTTTAATTTTTTCGGAAAGCCCATTTGCCAATTTCTTTCCAACCTACTTTTTTACCATACATCAATATACCAGTTCGGTACACTTTTCCACTCAACCAAGTAGTTAATAAGAAACTACCGATTAAGCTGAGCATACTTGCAGCTAATTGCCAATAAGGTACAGTACCTGGAACACCATATGCAATTCTAGCCATCATTACCATCGGTGAACTAAATGGAATAATGCTTGCCCAAGTTGCCATGCTGGTGCTTGGATCTTCTACCGCACGACTCATGATGATGAAAGAAAAAATGATCGGCATGGTAATCGGTAGCATCAAGCTTTGTGCATCTTGAGGATCTTCGTTTACCACAGAACCTACTGCAGCAAATAAAGATGCATAGAATAAGTAACCACCCAAAAAATAAAATATAAAACAGCCTATGATCAACGGCCAGTTGGCGGTACTCATGGTGTTTTGAAACTTATATAAATTTTGTGCAGTTTCCCCTGCCTGTGCCATAGAAGCTGCACCACCTGGTCCCATTTGTGCATTGGCTTTTTGTAATTCGGCTACTTGCTGTAATACATCTTGTGGAATAAAAAATTGTGAAGCGGCAATGATACCAAATATCAGTAGAATCCAAACAAAAAATTGGGTTAAGCCTACCGCGCCAATACCAATGATTTTACCCATCATTAATTGAAATGGTTTAGCACTACTGATCATTACTTCCGCAATACGATTGGTCTTTTCTTCCATAACACCACGCATAACCATAGCGCCATAAATGAACATGGTGATATAAATCAGCATACCACTTCCAAATCCAATTCCATAAGAGAGTGCAGCACTGCTTTCTTTTACAGTATCACCTGATTCTTCCAAGGATTTCATTTCAGCAAACTGAGAAGATGATTTAATTGAATCTAATTGTGCTCTATCAATACCTGCCTGTTGCAACATTTGGTCTTCTATGGCATCATTGATTCTGTCTTCAATTTTAGATTCAAGGCTTAAGCCAATTCTTTTTTTAGAACGGATGATATATTCTGCTTTGGCTGTTCCTTCAAATTTTGGGATGATAATAATATCTGTGTACCCTTTTTTAGAATAGTTAGCAGTATCTACATCTGATGGAAATTCAAATTGAATATCGCTGGCGTTTCTTAAGTTCCCTTTGAAAAATCCATTCTGGTCTATTACCGCAATTTTATGCATTTCTTTATCCGTAGAAGCAATAACTGCAGCCCCTACAATAAAACCAACCATGATT
>CALRUG020000026.1:0-27380 GCA_943371295.1 Synechococcus sp. UW140
TCCAACCACACAAGCGTCGTCGTAAAACCGTACACGGTTTCCGTAAACGTATGGAGTCTGCTAATGGCCGTAAAGTACTGGCAAGCCGCAGAGCGAAAGGCCGCAAGAAACTTACTGTTTCTAGCGAAAAAGGATTAAAGTAATCCCCCAAACCCCAACGGGTACAGGATTCAGTTGAATTCTGTAGGGCATGATCATATTAAGCTCCGTCTTTGTGACGGAGCTTTTTTAGTTTTGTAATTAATGACAACAAACAATACTTATTCAAAGCAAGAGAAACTCAAGAGCAGAAAAGCCTTAGAGGAATTATTTGCCAAGGGTAAGTCGTTCAGTGTATTTCCGATTAAAGTGTTTTATACAATAACTGATCAATCGGTTTCTGATGGGGCTGCAGATGATGCTAGGGACAACTCGGAAATTAAACTTAATCCTGCAGCTTTTGTTCAAGCAGGGGTTGGAGTAAGTTCTCGTATTTTTAAAAAAGCACACGATAGAAATAAAGTAAAGCGTTTGTTGCGCGAAGTATATCGTACACAGAAGCAACCACTTTATACAAGTGTTGCATCAAATCAACAGCAACTCAATGTGTTCTTTTTATACATCGGAAAAGAGCTCCCACTTCACGCCGATTTGCAAAGCGCCATGGAAAAGACCTTGGAAAAATTGATTCGAAAAATTAGTGAACCAACTCCGAATGTGCAGCAGCTGTAATCAACCCGCTATAAAAAAAGATCAAACTCTAAAAGCGTTTTCTATTACGCGGATGCTTGGATATTTATTGATTCCCTTTATTAAAATATACCAATACATTATCTCTCCGGTAATGGGACCCAAGTGCAGATTTGTTCCTACCTGCTCTCAATATGGAGAACAGGCATTGAAAAAATACGGCTTGTTCAAAGGAGGATGGTTATTGATTAAAAGACTCAGCAAATGCAGACCTGGCGGGGGTTCTGGCTGGGATCCAGTGCCTTAAGACGGCTCTAATCCATTTAAAAAGACTTTTAAAAATTGGTAAACTTATTCCGGTGCAACAGTTAGTGCTTGCAACTTGGTAATCATTTCTCTGATTTCCTTGATACTGTAGAAGCGATAGATTTCCGGATCTTTTCCATCTATTTTTTCTGCAGAACGCATTTGATGATAAGGTCCTACTACTTGTGCTTGTGCATTCGCAGTAATAAATGTTGCTTGGTTAGGAAGGATGAAAAAATTTCTATTTGCAGCAGAAACATTTTTTCCTTGACTCAATTGCTGAAGTGAATCTATTTTTTGGGCAAGACTTTCTTGGGTAATTACTTTCTGTGCTTGACCTGCGCTTGAATATTGTTGATAGCTACCAATAATGGTATCATTCTTTACATTAATAATATACAAACCATTTTCTTTTAATTGAACAGTAGCTTCACCTGCAGGGGTATTTAATTTGAAACTGATATCCGCTTTATTAACGGCTACTAATTTTTCTTCATGGCCCGCGCCATCTTTAGCTTGTATGGTACCTGCGTTTAAATCAACGGTCGCATCTCCTTTACTCATAATGATAATGGTTTTATCATTTCCTGCGCATGCGATTAAGAAACTGCTGACTAAAAAAATGGCAAGTAGGTTTTTCATATAAGCTTATTTAAAAAAAATCACGCTGCAGAATGCTACAGCGTGATGTGAAAATACATGATTTTATTTATTTAGCTGCTGCAAAACGCTCAGCTACTTTGCTCCAATTAACTACGTTCCAAAAAGCGGCTAAATAATCAGCTCTGCGATTCTGGTACTTTAAATAATAAGCGTGTTCCCAAACATCGGCGCCTAAAATAGGCGTTCCTTTCACTTCTGCAACATCCATTAAAGGATTGTCTTGGTTTGGTGTAGAGCTTACTTCTAATTTGCCGTCTTTTACAATCAACCAAGCCCAACCACTTCCAAAACGAGTCATGCCTGCTGCTGCAAATTTTTCTTTGAAAGCATCAAAAGATCCAAAAGCGGCATCAATAGCTTCTGCTAAAGTACCTGTTGGCGTGCCACCTGCATTCGCAGCTAAGCTCTCCCAGAAAAAAGTATGGTTCCAATGACCACCGCCATTGTTACGTACTGCAGGGCTAATGCTGCCAGCTGCTTTCACCAATTCTTCTATAGACTTTCCTTCGTTGGGAGTTCCAGCAATGGCTTTGTTTAAATTGTCTACATAAGCTTGGTGGTGCTTACCATGGTGGATTTGCATGGTAGTTGTGTCAATATGTGGTTCTAATGCATCATGTGCATAAGGTAAAGGTGCTAGTGTAAATGACATATTTATCTGTTTAAATGGTATAATAATAGATTACAAATTTAAGCTGCATTGGTTTAACTGAGTGTTAAATGAGGGATTTGTTTCGGAATTCGACATAAAGTAGTTAGGCTGTCTTAAAATTAAACGCTCACTGCCGATAACTTCATGCACTCAAACAATCACTTCATTCGCTGCCGATTATTGCATCTACTCATTCTAAGGCTTACTAATGCATGCAATAATCGAATGCTCATTCACGTGATTGTTTGAGCACATCCATTCTACGCAATTGCTAAATGCAGCAATAATCGAATGCTCATTCATGTGATTGTTTGAGTACATCCATCCTTCATAATTGCGTGACTTGTCTTTTACAGTATTGCAATGATTTAGTTTGTGCTTATATTATCAATTAACAATTTAAAATCTTCCTCTTTTTTATTAGATATTAAGAAGCTGATTTGTTCTATATTTTTATAATTGAAGTTGGGACTATTTAATTTTCTGCCAAAATACTGAGGATAAAATTCGCTTATGGCTAATCGAATCGTTTCCCATTCACCTGATGTTTTAAATTGGTGAACATAAGAAACGGACTGATACAAATTATTCTTGAGTCTAAATTCATATTGTTTGCCATCACCTTTCACTCGTAAAACAATGTGTTTAGTTTCATCAGGAATAGTGGTGGATTGGTTCAATTGGATGGATGCAAATCCACCGTTATTTGCCAATGAAACATGACCCGAAAATTGTCCATGGCCTTCACTGGTCATTAAAAGATTGCTTTTGGATACGCCACCCATTACTCCATCATTTACTATTCTCCATTCTCTTAAATTTGATTGGACTGAAAAACGATAAATTTCTTTCATACTGTCTTTCGGATAGAAATTCAATGTTAATACTAGTAGAATCCATTTCATCGTATTATATTTCTACATAGCAATACAATCATTTAAACTACTTGTTCAAAATCATTGATCAAACAAACACTTCGCTCGCTGCCGAGTATTGCATGTACTTACTGCATGACTTACTTACGCATGCAATCCTCGAATGCTCGCTTTCGTGTTTGTTTGATCAAGACTGAGTAAGTTCTGCGAAAAAAAATTGTAATTGAAATATTTTTTCAAGAATTATTTGCAAAATAATAAATGGACTATCCTTTTAAAATTTTAAACCAACAGGTTCAATCATTGCTCAAATAATCACGTGAATGAGCATTCGATTATTGCATGCATTAGTAAGCCTTAGAAAGAGTAAGTGCAATAATCGGCCGCGAATGAAGTGATTATTTGAGCAAGATGAAGCCGTTATCGCTTCGATCTAAAAAAAGACTTCATTAAAAAAGCACAGTCGGCTTCAAGAACACCGGCGATTAATTCAGTTTTAGGATGGAAAGGCCATTGCTCTTTGGTCAAATGACGATAGCCATTTTTTTCATCAGATGCACCATAGACAATGCTGCCTATTTTACCCCAATAGATTGCACCACAGCACATGATGCAGGGTTCAACAGTTACATATAAAGTAGCTTCGGGTAAATATTTGGCGCCGAGTGAACTGTAGGCAGATGTGAGTGCGAGTATTTCGGCGTGGGCTGTAGAATCGTTTAATAGCTCTACTTGATTGTGTGCCCTCGCAATAATTTGATTGTTCATTACCACCACTGCGCCCACGGGTACTTCATCCGCATCAAAAGCTGCTTGTGCTTCTTTTAATGCTTGTTGCATAAAGTACTCGTGGTTCAGGGTCGGCATTATAATTCTCTAATTTGGATATTGCGAAACCATACATCATCACCATGATCTTGTAATGCAATATGCCCACTAAAATTTCTTCCAAATGCTGGCATGGTTTTGAATTTGCTATTGCCAATTAAGCTGTACCAAATTTCATCTCCATAGGTGGTTTTAACGGTGGTAACTCCATTGAGTTTTAATTCAAGGATTCCATCTTTTGCAATGATTTCTGTTTTATTCCATTCACCCACTGGCTTTACAGCGGTATCTGGTCCTTCAATTAAATCATACAAATCTCCAGCGCGGTGTTTTCTAATTTTTGCATCAGGATGTCCTCCATTATCTAATACTTGCATTTCAGGTCCTGTATGCCAAACTGCTTTGTATTTGGATGGATCATTCTGTGCCCAGAAAATAATACCACTATTCCCATTTTGTGAAATTTTCCATTCTAATTTCAAATGAAAGTTTCCAAATGATTTTTCATGAATAATATCACCACCGCCTAACTTCTGTTCTTTCTTGGCTTTGGAATCTAAGTATAACATACCGTCTTGTACTTTCCATGCACCACCAATACTGTCTTTCGCATAAGTTTTCCAACCGTTGGTGGTTTTTCCATCAAACAATTTGATCCACTTACCTTTCGAATAATTAGTACGGGTTGTAGAAACTGCCGCAGGCTCATTTGCGGTAGTAGATAAATTTTTCTTTATTACCGGTGTTGATGCAATTGCAACCGCAATGGTAGTAATCAATAATAGATTAGTCATGTAAATTACTTAAGTAGTAAAACGTATTTAACCATTGCTTTTGCATCTTCTTCACTCACTTGAGGATGTGGTGTCATTGGCACTTCACCCCAAACACCTTTACCACCCTTGATGATTTTACCAGCGAGCATACTGATATTTTCTTCAGTTGCTTCATACTTATTCGCCACATCTTTATAAGATGGCCCAATCAATTTATCATTTACTTTATGACAGGTTAAGCAATCTGATTTTCCAACCAATTCTAATCCTTTGGTATAGTCTGGATTACTGCTTAAATCTGCAACGGGGGCTGCAGCTGGTGTAGTTTCGGCAGCTTTATCTTCTTTCTTTTCTTCACTACCGCCGCAAGCAGCAGCTACTAATCCTGTGATGGCAAACAGCACTAAGTTCTTTTTCATAATCGTTTGTTTAAAATTTTAAATTGCTACACCTATTCGTGCGCACGCGTTAAAGTTAGTTGATACCTAATATTTTTTTATTAAAATTTTCATCTGATCCGGTTCCAGCGAAATCATCAAAAGTTTTATCGGTAACACGAATAATATGTTGTTGAATAAATGGTGCTCCTTCTGCCGCACCTGTTTCAGGATGCTTCAAAGCACATTCCCATTCCATTACTGCCCAGCCTGTATAATTGTATTGGGCTAGCTTACTAAAAATAGTTTTGAAATCTACTTGCCCATCTCCTAAAGATCTAAATCGTCCTGCTCTGTCTACCCAACCTTGATAACCACCATAAACTCCTTGTTTACCTGTTGGATTAAACTCTGCATCTTTTACATGGAACATTTTGATGCGCTCATGATAATGATCAATATATGCTTTGTAGTCTAAGCATTGTAATACAAAATGGGAGGGGTCATATAATAAACAAGCACGTGGATGATTGTTTACTTTTTCTAAAAACAATTCATAAGTAACACCATCGTGTAAGTCTTCTCCAGGATGAATTTCATAACAAAGATCAACTCCATGTGCATCAAATTCATTCAATATAGGCATCCATCTTTTTGCTAGTTCAGTAAAACCTGTTTCTACTAAACCTGCTGGTCTTTGAGGCCAAGGATAAACAGTTTGCCACAATAATGCTCCGCTGAAAGTAGCGTGAGCATTGAGTCCTAGGTTTTGAGAGGCTTTGGCAGCGTACTTTAATTGTTGTACCGCCCATGCTGTTCTTGCACTAGGATTTCCTCTTAGGCCTTCGGGAGCAAAGCCGTCGAATAACGCATCATACGCTGGGTTTACGGCTACCAGTTGTCCTTGTAAGTGGGTCGATAATTCAGTTATTTCTAAACCCGCGGCGGCTACAATCCCCCTAATCTCATCCGCATAAGTTTTGCTCTCAGCTGCTTTTTGTAAATCAATACAACGTGCATCCCAAGAAGGAATTTGTACTCCCTTGAATCCCAACGAAGCTGCCCATTGGCAAATAGAAGCCAAGGAATTAAATGGGGCTGTGTCGCCCATAAATTGAGCCAAAAAAATACCAGGTCCTTTAATATTCGTCATTATTTAGATTTTATATTCAGTCCACTTTAAATCGGATTGTGCAGAGGCAACCACATTATCTATAAATGCCATGCCCCTAATTCCATCTTCTACTCCAGGAAAATCAAGTTGCTCCTTTGTGGGCGTGCGTCCGTCTAGTTTGGCTTGTACGGTTGCGGTAAAGTTTTTATAGATATTGGCAAATGCTTCTAAATAACCTTCTGGATGTCCGCCTGGTGTTCTACAATTACTGGTAGCAAAACTGGATAAACGATCTGTATAATTTGCTCCTGCGCGAAGTATTTGCATAGGTGCTTCTAACCATTTTACTATTAATGTATTGGGTTCCATTTGTGCCCATTCTAAACCGCCTTTTTCTCCATACACACGAATCTTTAATGCATTTTCTTCTCCAGCTGCAACTTGTGATGCCATTAAGACCCCTGTTGCGCCATTGCTAAAATGCAATAAAACAGAACCATCATCGTCTAATAAACGTCCTTCAACTTTAGTATTGAGGTCTGCACATAATTTAGTGATTTGTGCGCCTGTTATATATTCTGCTAAATGGGCTGCGTGTGTACCAATATCGCCCATGCTGCCACTCTTACCTGATTTTTTAGGATCGGTTCTCCAAGCTGCTTGTGCATTGCCCTCTCTTTCGCTGAGTTTACTCAACCATCCTTGCGGATATTCTACCCAAACTTTTCTGATTTTTCCTAAAGCACCTTCTGCTACCATTGCTTTGGCTTGTTTAACCATTGGGTATCCAGAATAAGTATGGGTTAAGCAAAGTGTTAATCCAGTTTCTGCTACTACCGCTTTTAATTTTTTAGCTTCTTCTAAAGTAAAAGTGATGGGCTTTTCTATTACTACATGAAATCCATGTTCTAAGGCCATCATGGCTGGTGCAAAATGAGCAAAGTTGGGTGTTACAATCGTAACAAAGTCCATGCGTTTATCTGCTGGAAGTGCCGCTTCCTTAGTAATCATTTCATCATAGGTTAGGTAAATGCGATCTTGTGGCAAGTACAACATTTCACCTGATTCTTGAGCAATAGTTGGGTTAATGCTTAACGCACCACAAACCAATTCTATTTGACCATCCATATTGGCGGCCAAACGATGGATGGCTCCAATGAAAGCGTCTTTACCTCCACCCACCATTCCCATTCTTAATTTTCTAGGCATAGTATTTTTTTTATTGTGATTTGTTTTTTTAAAGGAGCACTAATTTAAACATTCTCACCGATTATATTCATTTAACTCCTATTAATCATTCTTGCAATCTGTTTACCGAATGATTCGGCTTATTGAAGGATTTATAAAATTCCTAGTGTTTTGATGCAAACAAATAATTATATTAGGGTTCTAATTGCTGTATGAAAAATTTGTCCAATAGGCGTTCTGCCATCAAAAACATTATTACCGGATCTGTTGCAGTTGCATCCGCTCCGCTAGTTCCAACTTTAGCATCTTGTGCTACTGTATCCACAACTATGAAAGGGAATATCAATCACGCTGTATGTAGATGGTGTTTTAGTGACTTGTCACTAGACGACTTATGTATTGAAGCAAAAAAACTGGGCATCACTGGTATTGATTTAGTTGGTCCAAAAGATTGGCCAATATTAAAGAAGCATGGAATGATGTCTACCATGTGTAATGGTGCAGAAATCAGTTTGGTAAAGGGATGGAATGATCCTCAATACCATAGCATACTCATAAAAAATTACACCGAGCATATTAATTTGGTTGCCGATGCGGGATATAAAAACTTGATTTGTTTTAGTGGCAATAGAAATGGTATGGATGATGCAACGGGCTTAAAAAACTGTGCGGAAGGATTGAAAAAAATCATGCCACTTGCAGAAAAAAGAGGGGTAACCATTATCATGGAATTATTGAATAGCAAAGTGGATCATAAAGACTATATGTGCGATAAAACACCATGGGGTGTTGAATTGTGCAAGCAAATTGGTTCTGAAAATTTCAAGTTGTTATACGATATCTATCATATGCAAATTGATGAGGGAGATGTTATAAGAACCATTAAAACAAGTGCGCCATATATAGGTCATTACCATACGGCGGGTGTGCCTGGTCGTCATGAAATTGATGATTCACAAGAATTGTATTATCCAGCAATTATGAAAGCTATTGCAGCTACTGGTTTTACTGGTTATGTTGCGCAAGAGTTTATTCCAGTTGCAAAAGATAAATTGGGTTCATTGAAAAAAGCAATTGAAATCTGCAATATTTAAAATCAAACTTTACAATAATCTATCAACGCTTAAACAACCAACATGGCTGAACAAAATTTTGACGCGATTGTGATTGGCTCAGGCATCAGCGGAGGCTGGGCAGCTAAAGAGCTTACAGAGAAAGGCTTAAAAGTATTGATGCTCGAGAGGGGACGCAATATTGAGCACGTAAAGGATTACGTGAATGCCAACAAAGAAGCATGGGATTATCCACACCATGGAAGGAAAACGCAGGAAATGATTGCGCAGAACCAGGTGCTTGATCGTGATTATCCTTTGAATGAGCAAACTTATGGCATGTGGGTAAAAGACACCGAAAGTCCTTATGTAGAAGTAAAAAGATACGATTGGTTCAGAGGCTATCATGTAGGTGGTCGTTCTTTGTTATGGGGTCGTCAAAGCTATCGTTGGAGTGATTTAGATTTCGAGGCTAATGCCAAAGATGGTATTGCAGTTGATTGGCCAGTTCGATACAAAGACATTGCTCCATGGTATGATTATGTAGAAAAATTTGCGGGCATTAGTGGCAATAGAGATGGCTTGGATGTATTGCCTGATGGACAATTCATGCCACCAATGGAAATGACCTGTGTAGAGAAAGATGTTGCACAGCGTTTGAAAGAATATTACAAAGGTCAGCGTGCAATGATTATTGGACGTACAGCTAATATTACACAAGAATTAGAGGGCAGATCAGCTTGTCAATTCAGAAATAAGTGTTGGTTGGGTTGTCCATTTGGCGCATACTTCAGTACACAGAGTTCTACTTTGCCTGCAGCAATGAAAACAGGTAATCTTACATTAAGACCTTGGAGCATTGTTACAAAAATTTTATACGATAAGGATAAAAAGCGCGCAACGGGTGTTGAAATATTAGATGCGGAAACCAATAAGACTTATGTATACAACGCAAAAATCATTTTCTTAAATGCGTCAACTTTAAACTCTGCTTGGATTCTGATGAATTCTGCAACCGATGTTTGGGAAGGTGGATTAGGAAGTAGTAGTGGTGAATTGGGTCATAATATTATGGATCACCATTTAGGCGTAGGTGCTGGTGGAAAAATGGAAGGGTATGAAGATAAATACACATTTGGTAGAAGAGCCAACGGTATTTACATTCCACGCTATCAAAATATTGGAACCGATAAGCGCGATTATTTAAGAGGCTTTGGTTACCAAGGAAGTGGAAATAGAGGTGGTTGGGGAAGCAATGTAGCGGAAGCTACTATTGGTGCTGCTTTCAAAGAAGCCATCTCTGAACCAGGTAGTTGGTCAATGGGCATTATGGGCTTTGGTGAAGTATTACCAGACCATAAGAATTTTGTAACCCTAGACAAAACGGTAAAAGATAAATGGGGCTTGAATGTGTTGAAAATAGACGCTGAATTGAAAGATAATGAGCTAAAAATGCGCAAAGACATGCAGGCTGATGCCATTGAAATGCTTACCAATGCTGGTGTTAAAAATGTGAAGGGCTATGATGCCAATGGCGTTTTGGGTAGAGGTATACATGAAATGGGAACTGCAAGAATGGGTGCTGATCCTAAAACATCTGTGGTGAATAAGCACAACCAAATTTGGGATGCTCCTAACGTGTTTGTTACGGATGGTTCTTTCATGACTTCAGCTGCATGTGTGAATCCATCATTAACTTATATGGCTTTCACTGCTAGAGCTGCAGATTTTGCAGTAAGCGAATTAAAGAAAGGAAATTTATAAATTATTAAATGCATTAATCATGATGAATAGAAGAGAAGCATTATCCAGCGTTGCCCTATTGTTGGGTGGCACTATTTTGGGTTCACAAGCTTTTTTATCTGGTTGTAAATCAACAGCAGGTGATGCAGTGGCATTTACTCCTGAAGACATTGCTTTTTTAAATGAAGTAGCTGAAACCATTTTGCCAAAAACCAATACACCTGGTGCTAAAGAAGCTAATGTGGGTGAGTTTATGACGGTCATTGTAAAAGATTGTTACAAGCCGGCAGAAGCCAAGGTATTTATGGAAGGAATGGCCGCATTGAAATTTAAAGATTCAAAAGCAAAAATTGGTAAGGCTTTTATGGAAGCCAGTGCTGAAGAACGTACTAAATTGTTAACCGAATTAGACGCAGAAGCTAAAGCTTTTCAAGAAAAGAAAAAGCCTGAAGAAATGCCGCATTATTTCAGGATGATGAAAGAGCTTACTTTATGGGGTTTCTTTACATCTGAAGTAGGCGCTACCAAAGTATTGCGTTATGTTGCTGTACCTGGTAAGTTTGAAGGTTGTGTAGATTACAAGAAAGGAGATAAAGCTTGGGCAACCTAATTTCCATTACCTCGTTTCTTAACATTGTAAACGATTGATGGCATAGGATTTGTTTAATTAGCTTTTGTACCCATTAAAATATCTGTATGAGTAATAATAGAAGAGATTTCTTAAAAACAGCTAGCCTTGCTGCTGCAGGGTTAAGTTTACCCTTTGTTGGAAAATCTAATTTCCTGAACACTTTTGGTGAAACAAAAAAACTTTCTGCTTTTGGTTTGCAATTGTGGACTGTTAAAGAAGATATGATGAAAGATGCCAAAGGCACTTTAGCAAAATTGTCTTCTTATGGGTATAAGCAAATTGAAAGTTTTGAAGGCCCTAAAGGATTTTTCTGGGGTTGGAAAAACACGGATTTCAAAAAATATATGGACGATTTAGGCATGAGCTTGGTATCTGCTCATTCTAATAATACAGTCGATTTTGAACGTAAAGCAGCAGAAGCGGCTTAAGTAGGGTTAAATTATTTTATTTGTCCTTATAAAGGTGCTCAAAAATCAATTGATGATTTCAAACGCTTTAATGACGAGTTTAACAAGAGCGGGGAAATTTGTAAGAAAAACGGAATTCGTTTTGCTTACCATAATCACGATTACTCTTTCAAAGTTTTAGACGGACAAGTTCCTCAAACAGTGATGATGGAAGGAACGGATGCTGGTTTAGTTGATTTTGAAATGGATATTTATTGGGTAGTTGCTGCAAAAGAAGATCCTATTGCATGGGCCAAAAAATATCCAAATCGTTTTAGACTTTGTCATGTGAAAGACCAAACTAAGACCGCGAAGGGCATTGAGTCTTGTCAAATTGGTAAAGGAGATATTGACTTCAAAAAGATCATTGGTCAGTTGCAGAAATATGGCATGAAACACCATATAGTAGAGCAAGAAGCATTTACTGGAACCAATCCTCTAGAGAGCGCAGAAAAGAATGCAGCTTATATGAAGGATTTCTCAATTTAATTCTTCCGTTTACTCCAATTCATTTGAGTGAATAAAATATAAAAAGGCCCCAATTAATCGGGGCCTTTTTTTTGGAGCAATGGTAAAATATTATACTTGGCTTCAATAGATCGATCTTTTAGATTCAAACTTGTTTTTACAGGAACTTTTGCACCCAATGGTAAGCCCCAGGCTTCATTAAAATCTAGGTTCAATTGCAAAACAGAAAGTTTAAATGGATGGCTGGCAATGATAGTTTGTAATTTCTGAAAGTCTTCTTTATACATAGCTTTATAAGCATAAATCATCCAGGGAATTACAATAGTATATTCAGATGATGCAAAGATGGTAAGTGAAATGGGCTGCCCATCAAGTTGCTGAAATGATTGACCCCATCTACTTAAATTATAAACGCTAGTATCTACGATAGTATAGTATTTTGATAAGGAATCTTTATCCTTAGCATAGTGTAAAAATCGAGAAACGTCTTGGTCATTATTTTTTGCTCGCAATTCTCTCCCTTGATTATCAAAAAATTGGTTTGTTATGCTTTCTATTGAAATAGTGTATTCAATGGTGTCAAGTGGAAACTTGGAGACATAGATTAGTTGGCCAAGTTTAATAAAGTCCGTTTCTACGAAATTTAAAACACTTGCAGCATTTTCTACGAGAGGAGTTTTCATTCCACTCAGTTTATACATCGTTTTCCCGCATCCACTACTCAATAGTAGAATAAAAAAAAGGAGTATAAAGTATTGACGCAATTGAGTATCCTGCATTTTAGACTTCATACTAGCAAAATAAAACCCACTTTGTTAAAATCCAAAGTGGGTTTATTCTTAATCGAAATAATGATATTAGAAGGTCCTGTATTGTTTTCTTACAAACTGATTGGCTTCATCAAAGTTGGTGATCTTCATATTTGGGCCATCCCATAATAACTTGATATTTCTACCAGGATAAGACACTCTGCCTGATTCTGATTTCTTTTGTATATCAAAACTGCGAATGGCTAAGTTACCCATTAACACACTCTCTGTTAATGGTCCTGCAATATCAAAATTAGAACTCAATTCTTTTGCTTGCGCTGAACCATATCCTGCAATAGCGGCTTCTACCCATGCTGCATAGTGGCCATTATCCCCTTTGGGAACACGCTTAATCGTTTGAGGTACACTTTCGTATTCTTTGCTCTTACTGGTTGGGAGTAAATTAGGTAATGCACCATAAGTTCCACAAATCATTTTACCTTTTGTTCCTTCAAAAATGGCACCATTGCCACCATCTCCCATCATTTCATTTGGTCCTAATTCTTCTGGACGTGCTGGCTGAATACCTCCATCCATCCAATGTAGTTTTACATCAGGCTTTCCATTCTGTCCTTTGAAAGTTAAAATGATATGCGAAGCAGTTGGGCAACTTTCTGGATAATAGGCACGGGTCCATGGTTGTAAATATCTGGTAGCAACGCTGCACTCTGCAGAAACAGGGTATCCTAATCCTAATACAGCAAATGCTGGTGCCATGATATGACATGCCATATCACCTAATGCACCGGTACCGTAATCCCACCATCCTCTCCAGTTAAATGGCAATAAACCATCTACATAATCTTTATTTGGCGCAACGCCTTGCCAAAGGTTCCAATCAAGCCCTTCTGGAACAGTGCCTTTGGTAGTTGGCCAACCAACTCCTTGTGGCCATACGGGTCTGTCTGTATAACAGTAAATGGTATGCACGTCTCCAATTAAACCTGCATTGTACCAATCAATTAATTTTCTAACACCATCTCCACTTGCACCTTGGTTACCCATTTGCGTAACTACTTTGTATTTGTGTGCAGCTTCTGTAAGTTCTCTTGCTTCAGAAATATTGTGAGATAATGGTTTTTGAATGTACACATGCTTGTTCAACTGCATAGCTGCCAATCCTTGTATGGCGTGCATATGGTCGGGGGTTGATACAGAAACTGCATCAAAGTATTTATGCTCTTTATCGAGCATTTCTCTGTAGTCTTTATAATACTTCGCTTTTGGATAGCGCTCTCTACTCTTCTTTGATTGTCTATCATCCACATCACATAAAAAAGCAATATCTGCTTTGCCACTGTTGAAGAAGCTCCATAAATCACTTTCTCCTTTACCACCTGCTCCAATACCTGCTATTTGGAGTTTATCACTTGGGGCAGTAAATCCACGTCCTAATACATGGCGTGGTACAATGTAAAACCCTGCGGCAGCAAGGCCTGCGTTACGCAAGAACGACCTGCGGGAATTGGTTTGGGCTGTTTGATTTTCTGAATTTACAACCCCTTTTTCTTTCTTTTTCATATGGAGCAATTGTGAAGTATGAATATACAGAAAAATGTAAAATCTTCACTACTTTTAAGTGTTTACGGAAAGCTTAATATTATAGCTTAATATTTCAAAATTGAAAATGCAAGAATCAGCAATTTACATTCAAGATAAAACCTTTGATAAAAAAGCGTTTTTAGATAAAGGTGAATACGAAAATTGCATTTTTACTCATTGTGATTTTTCCAATAAAGACTTTTCCGCATGCAAGTTTATTGACTGTCAATTTACTGATTGCAACTTGAGCATGACCAAGCTCAATAGAACAGGACTTCAAGAAGTACTATTTAAAGACTGTAAAATGTTGGGACTTCGTTTTGACGATTGCAATGAATTCGGCCTTTCTTTTAGATTTGAAGGTTGTCAATTAAATCATTCTTCTTTTTATAAAACAAAGATCAAGAAAACGGTATTCAAAAATACGCTGCTACAAGGAACTGATTTTACAGAAACAGACTTGACAGAAGGGGTGTTTGATCAGTGCGACTTGGCTGAAGCCATTTTTGATCACACTATTTTGGTAAAAGCAGATTTAAGGACTTCTTTTCATTTTTCAATTGATCCAACCATCAACCAAATTTCAAAAGCGAAGTTTTCCGTTTTGAACGTTGCAGGGCTTTTAGATAAGTATGATATAGACATTGAATAATTGGATAAAAATTCCGTTTAAGCGAATTATTAAAATACAATTATTTTATCAACCATAACGTCTGCGATTTTCTAATATGTCTCAAACATATATTTTAATTAACTTAGAATACACTTAAAAATCTAGCTAATGTTATTCAGAAAATTATTTTTCTCGTTGTTTTTCTTCATTTTGGTTATCAAAGTTGATGCCCAGAAAAATGCAGCTAAAACTTCCTCCATATTAGATACTTGGAAAACTGAGGTTATGAAAGCTTTGGATGAAAAAAAGAAAAATGCACAGGAAATGGTTGATATGGTTTTCAGTTTTTCAGAACTTGGTTTTCAGGAAACGGAAACTTCTGCCTACCTCATTAGCATTTTGGAGAAGAATGGTTTTAGTGTTGAAAAAGGAATTGCTGGAGTTCCCACTGCATGGATGGCTAAATGGGGCAGCGGTAAACCTGTAATTGCTCTTGGCAGTGATATAGATGGTATTCCAAAAGCTTCGCAAAAGCCAGGTATTGCTTACAAAGAGCCAATTGTGGAGGATGCGCCTGGTCATGGCGAAGGGCATAATTCTGGCTTGCCCTTAGTAATATTATCTGCAATAGAAGTGAAAAAAATAATGGAGCGTGAAGGTATTTCAGGAACATTAATGATTTGGCCTGGGGTAGCTGAAGAATTAGTTGGTACAAAAGCATGGTATATACGGGATGGTTATTTTAAGAATGTTGATGCCTGTATTTTTACTCATGTTAGTAGTAATTTGGGTGTATCGTGGGGTGATGCAGGAAATAATGGATTGGTATCTGTAGAATTTAAATTTGAAGGCAGCTCAGCTCATTCTGCAGGTGCACCATGGCGAGGTAAGAGTGCATTAGATGCTGTAGAGCTGATGGATATAGCATGGAATTTTAAAAGAGAGCATCTGAAGCCAACTCAGCGCTCGCATTATGTAATAACAGATGGTGGCGATCAACCAAATGTTGTTCCTTCAAAAGCTTCTGTATGGTATTATTTAAGAGAAAGAACTTATGAGGATATCAAAAATATGTATGATGATGCTGTACTTTATGCAAAATCAGTTGCAACAATGACGGGCACTAAAGTTTCTCATCAATTATTAGGGACTGCATGGCCGGGTCATTTCAACAAATCTATTGCTGAGGCAGTCTATAAAAATATTACCCAGGTTGGCTTACCCACATGGGATTCATCTGATCAACAATTGGCAAGAGCGGTTCAGAAATTGGTGAATGCCCCCAAAAAAAATCAGCGTGGTGAACTCATTAATGGGTTAGCAACTAAACTTGATACATTAAATGGACCAGTTCAATTTTCGATGGGAGGAGGTAGTGATGATATAGCAGATATTGCATGGAATGTTCCAACCGTAGTGCTGCGGTATCCTTCTAATATTCCCGGAACTCCTGGACATAATTGGGCAGACGGAATAGCCATGGCAACACCTATTGCACATAAAGGTGTGGTGAGTGGAAGTAAAGTGGTAGCTGCTACTTTGCTGGATATGTTTACCAACCCTACCATCATTGAAAAGGCTTGGGATTATCACAAAAATGTACAAACCAAAGACGTAAAATATATTCCCTTTGTAGAAGCCAATACTCCCCCTGCTATCCACCTTAATAAAAAGATCATGGATCAGTTTAGGCCCCAGTTAAAGAAATATTATTATGACCCTTCAAAGTATAAAACATACTTAGAACAACTTGGAATTCAATACCCTCAATTGGAAAAGAAAGGCTTATAAGTGTTAACTTGTTCATCTAAATAATTGATGAATGCAAGCCCTTTTAGCACAACTTCAGCAACAGCGCCAATTTTTCGAATCCGGTGCTACTAGACCATATGCTTTTAGAAAGCAGCAACTTTTAAATTTGAAGCGTGCAGTAGAAAACCATGAAGAAGAAATTTATGCAGCGCTCTTTGCCGATTTGCATAAAAGCAAAGAAGAATGTTGGGTAACAGAGAATGGATTTTTTATGGCTGAGTTAAAAGATACTTTGGCCAATTTAAAGCAGTGGATGGAACCTGAAGCGGTCCCCACTAATTTATTAAACCTCCCTTCTAGTTCTAAAGTGATGAGAGAGCCGTTGGGTGTGGTGTTGATTATTGGTCCATGGAACTATCCTTTTCAGCTATTATTTACGCCTTTAATGGGAGCCCTTGCCGCTGGAAATACGGTGGTATTAAAACCCAGTGAATTTGCTCCCGCAACTGCGGCTGTAATGGAAAAAATTATTCATGCAGTATTTCCCCCTGAACAAGTATTGTATGTTCCTGGTGATGGAGCTACCGTAATTCCTTCCATGATGAATCATTTTGCTTTTGATCATGTTTTTTATACGGGTAGCACCAGTGTTGGGAAAATCATTTATAAAATGGCTGCTGAAAATTTAGTGCCAGTTACTTTAGAATTAGGTGGCAAGAGTCCATGTATAGTTGAAGCCGATGCCAATATCAGTATCGCTGCTAAGCGTATAGCGATGCCAAAATTTTCTAATGCGGGGCAAATGTGTGTTGCGCCTGATTATATTTTAGTGCATGAGTCTAAGCGTGTAGAATTAATTGATGCGCTTAAAAAAGCGATACCTCAATTTTATGGGAGTGATGCTTCAAAAGAAGACGGGTATGGTAGAATCATCAATGAAAAACAATTCAATCGGATTGTTCAGTATTTATCGGATGGTACAATTGTGTATGGTGGCAAATACGATGCTGCTTCACTGTATATTGAGCCTACCATTTTAGATGGAGTATCGGTTGATTCTACTATTATGCGGGATGAAATCTTTGGACCCATTTTACCAATTCTAAGTTTTAACACAATGGAAGAGGCCAAAGCCATCATTGCAAAAAATCCCAATCCTTTGGCTTTTTATATTTTCACAGGGAGTTCAGCCAAAGAACAAGCATGGCTTGATGCGGTTCCTGCAGGAGGGGCTTGTGTAAATACGGCAACACTTCATTTAACCAATCCCAATCTGCCCTTTGGTGGAAGGGGTTTCAGCGGAACGGGGGCTTATCATGGCAAATACAGTTTTGAAACTTTTAGTCATAAAAAAGCGGTGATGAAAACACCTACGTGGTTTGATCCTGCTTTAAAATATCCGCCATTTACTGGCAAACTCAAATTATTAAAATGGTTGATTGGTTAATTCGAAGCAATGGTTTAAACTTTTTCATTTGAATAAACGTATATGAAGCGAATCATTTTAATTATTGTTGCAGTGCTGGTAGTTGCTGGGCTGCTGATAAAAAAACCTCAAATGACTTGGAAACAATCAATACTGAAAGCAGCTTATCCTATCATCATGTTTGTTGGTAAACTTACTGGGCAATCAAAGAATACTTTACTCAATAAAAACCAAACCAAACCTAATCAATCTTTTTACGATTTAGTAGCCATTAAAAATAATGGAGACACACTACACTTTAGTGAATTAAAAGGAAAGAAAGTGTTGTTGGTGAACACGGCAAGTGATTGTGGTTATACTGGTCAGTATGAAGAATTAGAAAAATTACACCAGCAATTCGGGAAAGACCTTGTGATTATTGGTTTTCCAGCGAATGATTTTAAAGATCAAGAAAAAAAATCAGATGCAGAAATCGCTGCATTTTGTAAAGTAAACTATGGAGTCAGCTTTCAGTTAATGAAAAAAGGGCAAGTGATTAGAGGTGCCCAACAACAACCCGTATATCAATGGTTAACGGATCCATTTAAAAACGGATGGTGTAATAAACAACCCGATTGGAATTTTTCTAAATACCTCATTAATGAAAACGGGGTATTAGATAGTTATTATTCACAATGGGTATCTCCTAATGAAATTCCGATAAATTAAACAGGACATTTTTGGTGATAGTCAATTAACTCTATAGGCATGCGTTCAAACTCGTATCCCTCATAGTTGGCTGTTACTTCGTCTAATACTGATTCAATTTCTGCAGGTTCCATTAAGGTAACAAGGCGGGCCCTATAATCTTTTATACCTGGTAATCCCTTTAAATAATTGGTATAATGCCTGCGCATTTCGAAGATGCCCACTTTAGGCCCTTTCCATTCTACTGATTTGCGTAAATGTTTTTTGCAAACAGCTATCCGCTCTGCCAAAGTAGGGGCTTGTAATATTTCACCTGTAGCTAGATAATGTTTGATCTCTCTAAATATCCAAGGATAACCAATGGCTGCACGACCAATCATGATACCATCTACCCCATAACGCTCTTTGTATAGTTTGGCTTTTTGAGGACTATCTATATCTCCATTACCAAAAATGGGGATCTTGATTCTAGGATTGTTCTTCACTTTGGCAATCAAGGTCCAATCTGCTTCTCCTTTGTACATTTGGGCCCTGGTTCTTCCATGAATGGCCAATGCTTTAATGCCTACATCTTGCAATCTTTCAGCAACTTCTTCAATATTTTTACTTTGATCGTCCCAGCCTAATCGGGTTTTTACAGTTACGGGAAGCTTGGTACTCTTCACTGTTGCTTCTGTTAAGCGAACCATTAAGTCGATATCTTTTAATACACCCGCCCCAGCACCTCTAAGGGCTACTTTTTTTACTGGGCATCCAAAATTGATGTCTAATAAATCGGGGTTTACCGTTTCTACAATCTTTGCACTCAATGAAAGGGCTTCTTCATCACCTCCAAATATTTGTATCCCAACCGGACGCTCGTATTCAAAAATGTCTAATTTCTGACGACTTTTGATGGCATCTCTAATAAGCCCTTCACTACTAATAAACTCAGTATACATTAGGTCTGCTCCATTGTCTTTACACACCGCTCTAAACGGCGGATCACTCACATCTTCCATTGGAGCCAATAAAAGTGGAAAATCAGGCAGTACTATTTGATCTATTTTAACCATATTGCAATAAGCTACCTTTTATCATTTAATGCTTTGCAGAAGACAAAAGGAAACGCAAATTTACAACCTTATTACTCAATTTGATGAATCAGAAACCCGTTCTTGCCTATTCTAGTCAGTTTGCATTGCTTTTGGGCTTTTTAGGAGTAGGATTAATTTTAAGTGGATTATTGATGAGTTGGCTCAGTTCAATGGTCTTGAATGTGCCTTTTTTGCAAGTTCCAGCAGCTTTAATGAAGTCCGAAAACGTACAATTCTCTCGTTTTGCGAATGCACTTACCACTTTTATAGCTTTTTTTATCCCCGCATGGGCTGTTGCTAAAATTGCACATAAAAACGCATTTCAAACCCTTGGGTTTAATTGTCAATTGAATATTAAGCAGGTACTAGCTGTTGGCGCTATTTCTTTTGGAGCACTTTTTTTAAGTGGATCTTTATCTGCAATCAATGAAATCATACCCATGCCGGCCAGTTTTTTAGCAAAAGCCAGACAAATGGAAAATGAGTACCAGCAAACCATGATTGCACTAGCTACCATGAAAAATATAGGTGATCTGCTACTGGGTTTATTGGTAATTGCCATTGCTCCAGCTATTTTTGAAGAAGTTTTATTTAGAGCGGGCTTGCAAAGAGTATTGGTTGGGCTAACCAAGAATGCTGCTTTAGGAATCATTATCTCATCTATATTATTCAGTGCCATACATGCTTCTTATTTTGGTTTCTTGCCAAGAGTTGCATTAGGAGTGGTATTGGGCCTTATTTATTATTTAACCTGTAATTTATGGTTGGCTATTTTGATGCATTTTTTAAATAATGCTGTAGTGGTTATTCAAATTTATGTTTACACCCAAATGGGTAAGCCAATTAAAGAAGCAATGGACGAAACAATGCCTATTTGGTATGGTATATTTGGTTTAATCATTGTAATTCCCGCACTATTATTTTTAAAAAAGGAAAGAAACCAAATTATTTCTAAGCAGGAACTAACTTTAGCCAATGAATCAATGGACTAAAATTTTTGCAACCAAAAGTTTGGCAGAAGCAAGTATTATAGAAGGAATGTTGTTAGAGAATCAAATACCTGTTCAGCAATTGAATAAACAAGATAGCAGTTACCCGGTATTAGGGGAGGCGGAAATTTATGTACCCATTCATTTAAAAGACACTGCTTTACAATTGATACAACAGACATTCAGCCAGTAGCTACTCTACCCTTATCTTCGTGTAATTATGGCATTAAATCTTCAAACATTAAGAACCAGGGCAATAACGGCGGTTGTATTTGTTATAGTGATGTTGGGTGGGCTGTTCTACAATCAGTGGAGTTTTTTGGTTTTATTTACAATTATCATGGTTGGGTGTTTAGTGGAATACCATCAATTAATGGGGAAGATAAACGCTACCTATGCAGGTGCTCCCATCATATACAAATCTCAAAATATATTAGGCAGTTTTTGGGTGATATTGATTATTGCAGGCAAGGGCACTTTATATCAATCATTGCCACTTTGGTATTGGGCTTCACTGATCATTTATTTACTGATCATTGTTTTGTTGGTCACGATCTTTTTCTATAGACCCAAACTAGGTTATCCCGTCAATTTATATTCTGCATTAGGCGTCTTATATATTACGATTCCTTGTGCCATGATGGTAGACTTATATGACCACAGTGTTCAGTTTTTTAAAGGTCCAGATTGGATTTTACCCATGGTGATTATAGCCTCCATTTGGATTAACGATACCATGGCATATTTGGTAGGTTCTTTAATTGGGAAAACGCCCTTAAGCCCTATTAGCCCTAAAAAAACCAAGGAAGGAACCTATGGGGGAATGATTTTAGCTGTAATGGTAGTAAGCTTGGCGGGCCATTATTTTTGGAGCCTGCCTTATCAAACTTTAATTGCTATATCATTGACCGCTGCCATTGCAGGCACTTTAGGTGATTTATTAGAAAGTAAAATCAAGCGAAAAGCTGGCGTAAAAGACAGCGGAAGCTTTATGCCAGGTCACGGTGGTTTCTTAGATCGATTTGACTCCTTATTGATTGCCATACCAGCTGTCTGGATTGTTTTATTTCTTTTTTTCTAAGAGTATCTCAATCGAACCATACATTTGCACTTTAATTTTAACCACATATGACTATACATAGGGAAGGATATAAAACCATTGCAATAACTGCCTTATTATTTGGGGCAATCAACTTAATATCATTTAGCTTTTTAAGTGCATCATTTCCAACAATGGCAATGATCATTTTTGTACTTACATTGGCTTTGTTTCTTTTTATTATTTCTTTCTTTAGAATACCTAATCGTGTTCACACTTTAGATGACAGTAAAATCATCTGTCCTGCAGATGGTAAAGTGGTAGTTATTGAAGAAATCACTGATGTAGAATATTTCAAGGATAAGCGCATACAAGTGAGTATTTTCATGAGTCCGGCGAATGTGCATGTGAACCGATACCCTATGAATGGCGAAGT
Organism: Synechococcus sp. UW140; assembly: GCA_943371295.1. Taxonomy (GTDB): domain Bacteria; phylum Bacteroidota; class Bacteroidia; order Chitinophagales; family Chitinophagaceae; genus Sediminibacterium. The sequence goes on from CALRUG020000026.1 coordinate 22,158, forward strand.
CACTTATAACCAATACCATAAAGGGAAATATTTAGTAGCATGGCATCCTAAGTCTTCAACTGAAAATGAGCGTTGGAGTGTAGCGGTTAAAAACCAATATGGTGAAATACTATTCAAACAAATTGCTGGTGCTTTGGCAAAAAGGATTTGTAACTATTCTGCAGTGGGCCAAAAAGCAGTACAATGTGATGAATATGGATTTATCAAGTTTGGCAGTAGGGTAGACGTGTTATTACCTGTTGGCACCAAAGTGAATGTGGAGCTGAATCAGGTGGTGAAAGGGGGAGTGACAGTTCTTGCTAGTTGGTAATCAGTCGCTTAGGATTTTAACAATAAATCTGCGGAATAATTCAACAAAATTGCTAATTTTAGTATAAATAAAAAATCAAGTCATATGAAAAAAGTATTCTTATTTGCAACAGCTGCATTCTTAATGAGTGGTGTAGCATTTGCTCATGGCGAAGGAAAAAAATGCGCAAAAGGTAAAGAATGCGCGAAAGAAGGAAAAGAAATGAAGTGTGATATGAAAGGAAAAGACATGAAAGATTGCTGCAAGAAAGATGCGGCTAAGAAAACTTCAGCAACTAAAAAAGCATAATCAATCCCCCCAATTGTTACATGCCCGTCCCGATATAATCGGTACGGGTTTTTTATTGTCTTAAAGAATTTGTTCTAATTCTTTTAAATGAAAAATGGTATAAGTAGGTTGAATATGCGGAGCTGCGTTAATATGATTTACAAATACCGTATCTAATCCTGCATTTATTCCACCTTGAATATCGGCATCTAAATTGTCACCAATCATTATGCTGTTCTTGGTATTTGCTCCAGTTTTATTGAGGGCGTATTCAAAAATCTCTTTGTTGGGTTTTAAACTATTGCTTAGTTCTGAAGTAATCATTTCGGTAAAGTAACTATCTATATTACTCTTCAATAATTTATGTTGTTGCACTTTTTCAAAACCATTGGTAATCAAGTGAAGGATATATCCTTTCTCTTGAAGGTATCCTAAAATTTCGTGTGTATAAGGGAAGAGTTTATTCTTATTCGGTAGTATATCTAAGAATTCTATTCCCATAGAACGAGATAGCTTCTCGTCGGCAAATTTAAAATCGAGCATTGCTAAATACATTCTTTTCCACCTGAGTTCATCTTGTTTTATTTGCCCCTTCGCATATCTTTCCCAAAGAAGATGGTTGTGGTAACTATATCGTTCAAAGAAATCATCGAACTGATCAATTCCTTTTTGGTGTAATTGGTTATTGTCGTAAAGATCTTTTAAAGCTTCTTTAGAATTGGTATCAAAGTCCCAAAGTGTATGGTCTAAGTCAAAAAATAAGTGCTGGTATTGCATTGTGTAAAGTTAGTAACTTTAGGATATGAATATTATAGTAACTGGTGCATCTAAAGGAATTGGAAAAGCAATTGCGGAAAAGTTTGCTGTAGAAGGCAACACCCTATTGCTTTGTAGCAGGGGCGAAAAAAGTTTGTATGATACAGTAAATGAATTGCAAACCGCATATCCCCATAGTATTATTAAAGGGCTGTCTTGTGATATGGCCAATAAAGAAGAAGTTTTAGCATTTGCAGAATGGTGTTTAAAATATGGCACGCCCGATATATTAGTGAACAATGCAGGTCAATTTATTCCAGGTAGTATTCATGATGAACCCGAAGGTATTTTAGCGCAAATGATTCAGACCAATTTGTACAGTGCTTATGATTTAACCAGGGCATTATTGCCTTCCATGATTCAAAAATCTTCGGGCCATATATTTAATATTTGTTCTATTGCTTCTTTAAATGCATATGCCAACGGAGGTAGTTATAGCATTAGTAAATTTGCATTATTGGGGTTTAGTAAAAATCTTCGCGAAGAATTAAAACCCAAAGGAATCAAAGTAACAGCAGTGATGCCAGGTGCTACTTTAAGTGCAAGTTGGGATGGATTCGATATTGATCCTAGTCGAATTATGGAAGTAAATGATGTAGCTGAAATGATTCTTGCTGCTTCAAAACTCTCTCCAATGGCAGTTGTAGAAGATATTGTTATGCGACCACAGTTGGGAGACTTGTAAAATAAAAAATGTCGTTTTTTTACCACTGTATATGGCTGAAATCGTTGCAGTTTTAGGTTAAATATCTAAAACATGAAACGAAAAGAATTTTTTGCAAAAACAGCCCTGTTATTGCCTTCTGTTGCAGTCATTGGACATTTAGTAGCACAAAAAGCTACTCCTAAAACAGCTAAGCCATTTGTGGTAGATGCAGGGAAATCTAGGTTTGGAGAAGTAGTTAAGTTTCTAGGGGTTCATCCCAATGATTTGAAAATTTCATCTAAAGATACCAATGGACAATTGTCTGTATTTGAGTATGTGGGTACTGCTAAAGTAGGGCCCATGTTACATGTTCATTTGGAGCAAGATGAAATATTTACCGTGATAGAAGGAAGTTATCGTTTTGTTGTTGGCAACAATACGCATGTATTAAATGCAGGTCAAACCATTTTTCTGCCCCGAAATATTCCCCATACTTGGATACAGTTAACAGACTATGGAAGAATGATCTATTTTTTGCAACCAGCGGGTAAGATGGAAGAGTTCTTCAGTTTGATGAATAAAATGACCACTAGGCCAACTGACGATGAAATGAATAAAATACATGCAGCACATGGAATGAAAGTAGTTGGTCCTCCACTTAGCTTATGATTTAGTTGTAAATTAGACAAGCATGATTTTGAAGGATTTTATACCTGCTCCCGATGTACAATCGTACGTACAACTTTTTAGGATTGTTCATTTAGAATTTTCCAAGGGAGATGCCATTCCTATAAAAGCCTATCCCCCAAGGCCAGAGCAGTGTTTGGCTTTTTATCCATACGATAGAGAAACGGTATCTTATGTTGGATCAAATAAAGTGGTACAGCAATTACCTGTTGTATTGTATGGACAGTTTACGCAGGTTACGAATAGAATAATTGGCCATCAATTTTTAGTTTTTCAAATTGTATTCTATCCTGGCGCTTTGTATAAATTGACTGGTATACCTTCTAGTGAATTGGTAAATGAGTATTTAGATGGCAGTATTTTTTTTGGTAATCAAGTACATGAAGTGAATGAACAATTGTACGAAGCAAAAAACTATGATACCATGATTGCTATTGGTAATCTATTTATTCGAACATTAATTGCTAAATCAAAACAACCCATCTTGCCTATTGATTGGGCATGTGCTCAACTATTGAATAATACCCATCAATGGAGTATTGACCAAATTGCAAGGCAAGCTTGTTATAGTAGTAGACAGTTAGAACGAAAATTTAAGGAAAGAACTGGAGTCAATCCAAAACTATTCATGCGAATCATTCGATTTGATAATGCATTTCGTCAAAAAAACAGCCATCCAACAATGGATTGGTTAAGGATTGCTGTAGAATGTGATTACCATGACTATCAGCATTTGGTAAAAGATTATAAAGACTTTACACAGTTAACACCTAATCAATTCCATCTAATTGAAGACAAAGCACCTGAAAGAAAATTTGGATTGAACGAAGGTTTTTATAAAAGCAAATAACAGAAATAGGTTTACAAGTTTGATTAGTTTAATCTAACGCGCTTGAAAGTAATACCTGCCACGCTTCCTGTACTTTTTCCTCATTCAAAAGTTCTGCCGCATATTTGTGCAATTCCTGATCCATCTCATTGGGGTTGATGGCATAATATTGAATGATATTTTTTAAACGATCATCATGAAATGCTGGATCAATAGCAGGCAATTCATTTACATTGCCTAACTGACCTAAGTGGTTACCGGTCAAAATAGTGCTGTTTTTGATACTGCTTGGAATGGCATCTATGCCAATACCTAAAGCAGTATTGGGTTTCGCTACTTTAAATAAATTATCACTATTTATTTTGCAATACCAATCGCCCCCCAATCTTGCTACGAGTTCTAATTTAGTTTGGTCTATCATAGTGCCGGCTTCATTAAGGATAGCATCGTCAATATGCATGCAAAGCACTTCTGCAATGACCAATTGTCCAGCTCCTCCTTGGTCACCTAAACTTTTTATTTCATTTATTTTACACTCTAATTTTATTTTGGCTTCTTTTACCATGGGTGGTTTAACCATCGTTGCAGCTTCTTTGGTAAAACCTGCTTTAATAAACTCATCTATTCCTTTTGGGTATTCACAACTAGACAAACTCATTTGCTGAACCATGCTGTAATCAACTATATTGATTACACATTCTGGTACGGCTAATACATTCTCTAATGTATGTTTGGTGGTATTGTCTCTTCCTCTTCTTGCAGGAGAAAAAACAACAATTGGAGGGTTAGAAGAAAATAGATTAAAAAAACTAAACGGGCTCAAATTAATATTACCTGCTTCATCAATCGTACTCGCAAAACAAATAGGTCTTGGTGCAATGGCATGTTGCAGCCATGCTTGTTTTTGCATGATAGGTAACTCCGATAAAACTATTTTCATAGAACAGGTTTATATTTTCTTTTTAGCCAATATAGAAAAATCATCTTCGTCTTTTACAATGGTATTGCTCAGTTTACCTAAACCAGAAATTTCCATTTCAACCACATCGCCTTCTTTCAGCCATTGCTCTTGGTAATTGGGGTCATTTAATTTGCCTGTACCATTTAATTCTAAAAAACAACCAGTACCCACTGTTCCACTTCCAATTACATCTCCTGCTTGAATAGTTACACCATAGGAGCAACGTTCTATAATTTCCGCAAATGTCCAATCCATATCTCCTACATTGCCGTCACTTACTTGAACCCCATTTACCCAACATTTCATATTGAGGTTCCAACTTTTACCTACATGACCTTCTTTTGCAGGAATTTCAAATTCTTCCAATTCGTCAAGCGTAACCAAACATGGTCCAATCACTGTAGAAAAATCTTTTCCTTTTGCTGGTCCTAAGTTCAATAACATTTCTTCCATTTGTAATCTTCTTGCACTCATATCATTCATGATCATTAAACCACCAATGTATTGATCGGCATGTTCTGCCCTGATATTTCTACCATTCTTACATATAACAATCGCAGCTTCTAATTCAAAGTCTAGTTTTTCAAAATGATCGGGCATACAAACAATGTCTCCAGGACCTTGCACACTATGGTGATTGGTAAAATAAAAAATTGGGTATTGATCAAATTCTGGAATCATGTCTACTTTTCTATTTCTTCTTGCTG
>CALRUG020000027.1:0-27083 GCA_943371295.1 Synechococcus sp. UW140
TGGTAACTCTAAAAAATGATTGATGAATAATACATTATTTTCTAGTTGTAGTTGATTTATTTTAAGTTGTAACGACTCTCGATAAATTTCTCCATCGGTTTTCACTACACCAGGATGGGTTATCCCAATGATTAAAAAAACAACTTCGGGTTCTTTAAGTACAATTCCAGCTAAAGCATCTAAGGTTGTTTCAATGCTTTTACCTGAGTTCAATAATCCGAATGTTGAAAGAACTTTTCTTCCTAATAAGTTATATTTTTTCTTTAATTGTGTTTTATCTATATGTCTTACTAAGTGAGTGCCATGGCTAATTATATGAATATTCGAACCATCAATTCCATACTCTTCCCTAAGAATAGTTGAAGCATTTTTTGTCATGACAATTATTTTAATTGAGCTGTTCAGCATCAATTGCATGTACGATTTCAATTCATTATTGGGCTTGCGCAATATAGTATGTAATGCTATAATGATGGGCTTTGTTAGTAACGCTAAGAAACTTTGAAATAAAGCATCATTGGCATGATAAAAGCCAAATTCATGTTGAATAACGATCAATTGAATCTGGTTTTTTTCATTCAGTTGCTTCGCAAGATTTAAATAGCTCTGCGCATTATTCGTTTCTAGTTTGTATTTTACCTCGTTTGCATAACTATAGTTGGAATTTTCTTGCTCAATTGCACATATATGGATAGAGAATGAGTTATTGAATTTCTTGTTTAAAGAATTGTATAGGTCATTTGCATAAGTGGCAATACCACATTCTCTAGGGGGATAGGAAGTGATCATTACCAAAATCGGAAGTTCCACTTTTTTGCTTGCTATAAAGAGCTGGTCTTTTTTAATATTGTATGATGAAATATGATGTGAAACAGCTTCCATATTATATTTTATAAAGAAGTATTTCTTCAATTAATTCATTTATATTGGTAGAAGCACAACCAATTCTTTCATCTGCTGCACCATAATAAATGTACAAATGGTCTTCTTCAACAATAGCTCCAGAGGGGAAGCAAACATTGTTTACAATTCCTTTTATTTCCCACAATTCTTTTGGTTGAAATAATGGATAGGGTAATCTAGCTATTTCTATATGTGGGTTGTCAAGTTCAAATATTGCTGCACACGAAGAGTAAATATAGCCCTCTACCTCATCGTGAACACCATGATATATTATTAACCATCCTTTTGTTGTTTTGATTGGAGGACATCCCCCGCCAACATAACTAATTTCGTGTGTATGTTTTGGGCTAATCATAATGCAATCTTGGAAATGCATAAAATAATCAATCCAGAATGTACTAGTTAGTTCATCTAATTCTTTTACTCTTGTAATTAAAATATCTGGCTTAATTCTATGCATAAAATAGAAATAGCCATTTATTTTTTCAGGGAAAAAAATTAGGTTTTTGTCCCAAAGTAGAAAATTGGTATCTAGTTGTCCATGACTTTTCCAGTGTTCATTGTATCTAAGGTATTTTTCGTTGATGTCTTTTTTAGATTCTGCTAGTTTACTGAAATTGGGGTAAGTTAGTTTAGGAACAATAATCCCCTTTTTAGCAAATGTTTTTAAATCTTTGCTAACTATTAAAGCACCCAACGCATTTACACCATCATATGCGGTATAGGTCATCATGAATTCATTGTTAATCAAAACAATTCTAGGATCTTCCATCCCATCTTTTTCGTAAGGATGTTCAGGAACAAGAATCGGATTATCCATTCTAGTATGAACTTCTGTTGGATGATTGAGCGTGCAATATCCAATTGTTGAGTAGTTTCCTTTACTTACTGCTCTATAAAAAAGATGAATTACCCCATTGTACTTGATTACAGCAGGATTTAAAACGCCCTCTTTTTCGAAATCGATAGCCCTTTTTTCAATAATAATTCCATGTTTAATTACGGTAATCATAGCTGATCGTATCCGCTTTTAATAATGGTTTGAATTAACTTAAATCTTCCGTTGGGTTTAATGGTATTTGCTGAATGAGCCGGAATTACAATTGCTCCACCTGTTTTTAAGGAATGGGTTTTGCCATCAATGACTATTTCGGCTTCGCCATCTATCAATTGAATAAAAGTATCGAACGGTGTTTTCTTTTCTGTTAAACCTTCTCCACTATCAAAAGACATCACACTAATATTTCCGGTAGATTTTCTTAGGATGGTTTTGATGACCACAGAATTGGGGATGTATTCAATAATTTCTACAGTAATATAGACTTTGGATTTTTCAACTTCACTGTTTTCCTGTTCACGAATCTTCGGTAGCATGCTATAAATTTTTGTAAAGTTTCATCTTTATAGAACAACTAGTGTTACAGTATTAGGCAAAAAAATTGTAAGTTTTACAGATTCTCTAATACTTCTCTTTTTTTATTGGCCATAGCTTTAAAAAAAGATGGAGTGAGCCCGGTAATTTTTTTGAATTGATTGGAAAGATGCGCAACACTGCTGTAATGTAGCTTCCAAGCTATTTCTGTTAAGTTTAATTCGTCGTAAATGATTAATTCTTTAACTCTTTCAATTTTGTGTAAAATGATGAATTGCTCAATGGTACTTCCTTGGGTTTCTGAAAATAAGTTAGATAAATAAGTGTAGTTGTACGAGAGTTTATCACTTAAGAAGGTGGAGAAATTTACTTCAGGCTCATCTTCGCTATAATGAATCATTTCAATGATAACCCCTTTGATTTGGCTAATAATGACCGCTTTCTTGTCGTCAATTAATTCAAGACCATATTTCAGTAAAATTTTCCTGAATTCTTCTACTTTTTCTTCATCAATCGGCTTGGTCATTAAAACTTCACCTAAATCAATTCTTTGGTAAGGGATGTCTAAGTCTTGCAAAATTTCTTTTACTATTAGCTTGCATCTTAAGCTAACCATAAATTTTATGTATACTTTCATAACGGGGCACAATATTGAATGCGCCTTATTTGTTTAATGTAAAATGGTAGTACAAGGAGAGTGGGAAAAATCCTGGGGTTCTTGTTAGAACAAGGTAAAGGATTGAAGCCGGTGGAGTTGGATAACTGTAAGGTAGTTTATTAAACTGGTATTAGCTAATAACTTTTGGCGGGCCTAATTTCATTTTTTTTGATTTGATTCTATTGCTAACTTTAACCATATGTATTTTAGTGTATTACCCAAGCAGCCCCACCCATTGCTATCTTATTTAAGAGTGGGAAGGCTATTGTATTACTCCTTGGTTATATTCATTGTGGAATCCTGGTTTTATTGGGTAAAGTTGAATGAAGCATTAACTTATTATTCAAATTGGATCATTTTCTTTTGGGCTTGGAGTTTTATGTTTTCGTTTATTCATATTTTTCTTGTTTTAGCTGATGGCTGGAGCAGGTACCAAAATTACAAGCGGGCAAAAGACCAGTTTTTCATGCACGGATTTAATCGCAGAATTGTAGACACGTATATTGGATCTAAATGCCAGCGTATGGCTGCGCTAGAAGCTGCAAAGGAATTAGGTATTGGTGAAGAAGTAAAAGCCTATTATATCGCTAAAGGGGTAAAATGGTATCACTATGTTCCTTATTTCATGATTAAAGACCCTTGGTTTGGGTTTAAAAAGCATTTTTGGTCACGTACTTTTCTTGAAGGTAATTACAAGCCTAAGTTCAATTATTCCGATTATCAACAACTAGTTTTGCAAGCATGATTATTTCAGGAACCAATCTCAGCAAAGTATATGGTAAAAGAAAAGTGCTGGATCAGGTAAGTATCAGTTGTGCTGCAGGTGAAATTTGCGGGTTATTAGGCGCAAATGGAGCTGGCAAAACAACTTTATTCAAAATTCTATTTGGTTTAATTACCCCAGATTCCGGTCTGGTAGTTCTACCCAACCATTCAATTAAACCTATTGGCGGAATCATTGAAAAACCTGCATTATATGAATACCTGAATGCACAAGATAATATTCATTTATTCGCGAGCATTCAAGGGCTAAAGTTAACCAAACAGGAAATTTCCGAACAGTTAATTAAAGTGGGATTACCCACGGACAGATCGGATAAAGTCGAAAATTTTTCGATGGGCATGAAGCAAAGATTGGGTATTGCTATAGCGCTTTTGAATAATCCTGCTTGTTTGGTATTAGATGAACCATTCACCGGATTAGATCCGTTGGGAGTGAGTTCCTTAAGAAGATTGATTGCAGATTTGGCAGAAAAAGAGCAGTTGGCAATTATTTTGTCTTCGCATATTATTGAAGAGTTAAGTAAGCTCTGCCATACCTTATATGTATTGAAAGAGGGGAAATTAGTCAACGCTGGTCCGGCACAACAATTAATAGCAGATAATACCTATGTTTATAATATTTGTGCAGACAATATTCGGCAAGCAGCCTGTTTAAAAAACTATGAAGTAGAATTTAAAGGGAATTGCGCAATGGTTACTATTGCTGCAGCTGAAGTACCTCATCTAATTCAGCTATTAGACAAAGAGCAAATTTATATTACATCTTGTACTCCTGAATTGAGTATGGAAAAACTATTTGAAACAAACGGTTAATGCAATACTTACTAAAGGCTGAAATATATAAATTATTCAAGCAAGGGAAAACCTATTATGCTTTAGGCGCACTGTTTTCCATTGAGTTGTTGATATTATTTAGCGCTTACTATCAAGGAACAACCATTATTGATTTGCTCTTGGAAAATTTAAAGCAAAAATTTTATTTTGAGGGGACACTATTGAATGGAAACCTATTGATTTATTTAATCCTTAATACCCTCTGGTTTCATTTGCCATTGATTTTGATGATTGTAGTCTCAGGCACATTAACAGCTGAATACAAAGACAGAACCTTACAAACCATTATGCTGCAGCCAGTGAGCAAGTGGAAATACATTTTGAGCAAGTATCTTGTTGCAATTGGATTCACTTTGTTGGTTGTTGGATTATTAGCCGCTAGTTCCTTTGGTCTGTCTTATGCATTATTTGGGAAAGGAGATTTAGTAGTATACCTAAACGGATTAAACTTTTTTGATGCACCAGATGCTATTCGAAGATTACAATGGTCATTTTTATCTGGGGCTTTGTCGATGGTATTTTTTTCGGTGGCAAGTTTAACCATTGCTATTCTGTTTAAAGAAGCGACTAAAACCTGGATTGTGTCTGCTTTTTTCTTAATTCTTTCTAATATTTTACTGAAAGTAGATTTTGGAGATAATTGGTTTAATCAATTATTTTTTGCCAAGCTGAACGATACCTGGCAATACTTTTTTTATTATACTATTAATTGGCAACAAATCATTTTTAATAGTGTGTTGAGTTTGGCATATTGTATTTTATTCATGGGAGCAGGAATTTACTGGTTTCACAAAAAAGACATAGGATAATGAGAAAGGCAGCCCTTTTTTTATTGGTTCAAATTATATGGATTGGACTATCCGCACAAGAGATAGACGCTGATCTATTGAAAGTTAAAAATCGATTGGACTCCATTTTATCATTTAGTACACAATTGAAACTAGAAGTGGATATTTCATTTATTAATATGCCTGTAAAAAAAGTACAGATGTATTATGCTAAAGGTAAAAAAGTGAAATTTTCAACTGACGACTTTGTGATGTTACCCAAGCGAGGGTTAGATTTTTCATTGAACAGCTTGTTAGAATACCCATTTATTACGGTAGATAGAGGATTGGAGCAGCGAGGAACTAGAACGTATAAAGCAATTAATATCATACCTACAGATAAGAGAGCTGATTTTTCTATTGCGACCATTCTAATTGATACCAAACTAAAAAGAGTGGTAGAGTCTGAAATCAATACTAAGAAAGATGGCTCTTATCTATTGAATTTTCAGTACAATGCCGATTCAAAAGTATTACCCGATAAAGTAACGGTGAATTTTGAGATTGAAAAAATTCGTATCCCAATTAATTTCATGGGTAAAGACACCCAATTAGATCGAAAGAAAATGAAAGCTTCAGGAACAAAGACTGGTGCTATTTATTTAACCATGAGTAATTATCAAATTAAATCTATTTTATAATATTGATATTTGTGAATGGATTTCTTTAGTTCAGACCAGCAATTTGATCAACTTTACCCCGATTCAATTTCGGCTTTAGCTAGCAGGCATTGGACTCCAATAACTATTGCAAAAGAGGCAGCTCATTTTTTAGCCGTTGGTTCAAATACGCGAATATTAGATATTGGGAGTGGGGTAGGTAAATTCTGTATTATCGGGGCTAAATTTCATCCCAATGCTGTATTCACAGGTATTGAGCAAAGAGATTCATTAACTCAAATTGCACAATCGGTTGCGCATGAATTGTCGCTCAATAATACGGAGTTCTTAACAGGAAATTTCACGGATATTGATTTCACTCGATACCATCATTTTTATTTTTATAATGCATTTTATGAGAATCTGATTGACAATGATTCCATCGACCAAACCATCAAACAAAGTCCTGAACTATTTAACTTGTACAATCGAAAATTATACAAACAACTTAAAAAACTTCCGGCAGGAACTCGAATTGCTACTTTTCATAGCTCCGAACATGAAATGCCCAGTTCCTACCAAGTGGTAGGAACTGGAAGCAATGAAGATTTAAAGTTTTGGGTGAAGATTTAAACAATTAGGGAACTATATTTTTCTTTTCTCCTTTATTCACTCCTTTCATAAAATGAATCAATCCTTTAAAATAAGTTTCTTGGTCGTCGTACATACTCATATGTCCTCCGTTGGCACAGTATAAATAAGTGCCATTTTCGATGGCGCCTGCCATCCATTTCATATGTGCTGGATCCATGGTATCGTGTTCTGCGCCTACTACTAATGCTGGTACGCTAATTTGCTTAAGTTGATTTTTTACAGACCAAGTAGTTAATTTTCCAGAAATGCCAAATTCACTAGGGCCTTGCATGGTAACATATAATGCTTGGTTCATCTTTGCAAAAGAACGATTCACTGGTTCTGGCCATTCGCTCAAGGGCATTCTTAAAATATGTTTGGTATAGAAATGATTGTATAATAAGTCCATGTATTTGGGATTCGTAAAATCTTTTTTGGCTTCCAATCCTCTAATGGTATCTAAAATTTTTGGATCCATTTGTTTTGCTAGAACATCATCGGCGTATTTACCATATTCAATGGCATCGCTCATCATATTAGATATGATGACTCCTTTTAAGTTTTGCTGGTATTTCAATGCATATTCCATTGCTAAAATCCCACCCCAGGAATGGCCTAATAAATAAAAATTTTCTTGGTTTAAATTCAAGGCTTTTCTTACTTGTTCCACTTCATCTACATACCTCGCTAAATCAAACAAGCTAGTATCTTTTGGATCTTGTGAATTGCCACAACCCAATTGATCATAGTAAATGATTTCGATGCCTTCGGCTGGCATGAAATTTTCAAAACATTCAAAATATTCATGCGTAGCACCAGGGCCACCATTTAACAACAATAATTTCATGCTAGGATTGTTCCCAATTCTTTTTGTCCAAACATTAAATGTTCCACTTGCTGTAGTAATTGGAATCATTTGAACTCCACCGTTTTGAACTCCCTTAGTAGTTGGTTTGAAATAGTCGTTGTTGGCGGTTGGTTCGTTATTGGTCGTTTTACAACCAAATATTGCTGTAAAGCATAAGAACACAATTAGCGTTTGAAGCTTTTTCATGGGGAATCGTTTTAGTTAATATAACTCAATTTAAATTGAAATACCTTTTAATTGTATTAATTGTTCGTATAAATCACGTGTAATGGGGCCTGGTTTCCCATCCCCAATCTGTTTGCCACCAATGGATGTAACGGGTAATATATTTTTAGTAGAACTGCTGATAAATGCTTCTTTGGCTGAAGCCAACATTTCTATATTTATATTGACTTCTTTGATGGTATACCCTTTTAGGGTGAGTACATGTTTTCTTGTAACACCCTGTAGTATATTTTCTTTAGGCGTAAGCACTTCTTCTTGATCAGACACTATAAAAAAATTGGCTCTAGGGCATTCGGTTACCAACCCGTTAAAAAAGTATAATACATCATCTGCTCCTGCTGCTTTAATTGTTGGTTGCAAATAAATGGCTTTTAAATAGTCGATGGTTTTAATGGATGGTAACTGCCGTTGGTGTTCGTGGGTAATCAGTTTTAAACCCTTTTCAAATACTTGATTTTGGTAATTAAACGGTGATTGACTGATAATTAAATTTGGGTTTCCTATTGAATAACCATCAGGCGAATCCCCTCCTGTAAGTGTAATGCGAATTCCTGAATTTGGTAATTGATTTTTTTCCATTAATTGGTTGATTGCTCCAATCAATTCTTTTTGATTTACGGGAACAGGCAAATGCATGGATTCTGCCGAAGCATAAAATCTAGAAAAATGGTCTTCTAAAAAAATGGGTCTTCCATTAATTGTAACTAAAAAATCAAAAATTCCATAGCCTCTTTGAATGGCCAAATCGGATGCAGCAATAGAAAGAGTATTTGCCAAAACAATCTTACCATTTACGTGGATATACCGTTCACTCATTTTTTTTCTTTTATAAATAATGGCAATAATTGTTGTATTGGTAAAGCAGCAACTTTATTTCCTTTGTAACCCTTTGTTTCGGTAGCCGCAAGCAACGAATTAATAATGGCTTCTTCCGTTGCTTCAATAGCAGCCATAAATAGGGGAGAAGTAGCATCGTTAGGCAAGTCAAGTATTGCTTTGGGTAGATTATTTGTTTGATGCATTACCCTGTTTTGTTCAGCAGTTGAAAACGCAATTACATAATCACCACTTCCATTGGAAGCGATCCCCCCAGTCCTTCCTAAACCCAACATAGCCCTTTTAGCCAATCGCAGTAGATTCCGGTGATCTAAAGGAGCATCTGTAGCAACCACAATCATACAAGAGCCATCAACATTGTTTAAGAGCTCATTGCTAAAACTAAATTTCTGTAAATATTCACCTACTGCAATACCGTCAATGGTTAATACGCCTCCAAAATTGGATTGGACCAATACGCCTAAGGTATATCCTCCTAAAGCAGCTGGTAATTTTCTTGAAGCAGTGCCAATACCACCCTTGAATCCAAAACAAACAGTACCTGTTCCTGCTCCAATAGCCCCTTCTTCCACTTTGATCGAGTCAGCAATCTCAATTGCATTCAATACATCTTGCTCTTTTATATGCCTACCTCTGATATCATTTAAAAAACCGTCATTGGTTTCACCTACCACTGCATTCACCGAACTGATTTTTTCATTCCCTTTTTGCGCAAGGGTATAACTGATTAAACCATTCATTGCTGCTGGAACACTTAGTGTATTGGTAAGTGCAATGGGTGTTTCTAAATTTCCCAATTCATTAATTTGCGTACTACCTGCCAATTTCCCAAACCCGTTCCCTGTGTAAACAGCAGCAGGAATTTTTTGTTGAAATATATTTCCTTGGTGTGGAATAATGACTGTTACGCCCGTATTCACGGAATCCCCTTTTTTGACGGTATGATGACCTACAGTCACTCCATTTACATCGGTAATACTATTTAATTGACCAGTTTTTATTACCCCAATATGAATGCCAAAATCACGCGCTCTTTTTTGACTTTGTGCTGGTAGATGTAGTAATAAGCCAGCAATAATTGCAAGTAAAACCGATTTGCCACAATTCATAATGCGCATTAATTTTTTGGGTAAATCAACGTGGGGATTTTGGTAGAGAACGTGAGTTCAGCTGCTTTACTTGGTAAAAACAACTGCTCAAAGAATCCCTTTTTTTGTCTCGTAAATAATATGATTAAATCAGGATGCTGCTTGTCAATATATTTAGAGAGACGGTCAACTAAAGAATATTCAATATTGGTCTCTACTATATTTGCTTTCACTCCACTATAAGCAGCTTTAGAGAAAAGTTTTAATTTCTTAATGGTGTCAGGATGGTTCGTGCCCATTCGCGCATAATGCAATGCTTCTGTTTGTGCTTTTAGTAAACCATTCAACTTAGTTACTTTATTTAATTCTGGAACCAAGTTTTCAAAATCGGAGACGTAGGTGATTTTCTTAATGGCTTTGCTTTTGTATTTAGTAGGAATAGCCATTACAGGAACATTGGAATGGTTCACCAAATACGAAGTATGTGTTCCTATTAATTTCCTTAAAACTCCAGCACCATTGGTAGCTATACAGATAAACTGACATTTGGTTTTAGTTGCATATTCAATAATGGCTTTTTCGGTTCCTTGGGTAAAATCAATGACGAATTTACTTTTTTGAACCAGGCTTTTATTCACCCCTGAAGTGGAAGAAATAAATTTCTCCAACTCTTTGGTTAATCTATTCTTTTCTTCTGTAGCATATTTTTTGTAAAAAGAAAGATTCCAAGAACTGGGTTGCATCATTTCTACTGCGGAATAAAAAATCAGTTCAGCTTCTTTTACTTGATTAGACAAATTAGCCGCAAATTGAATGGCTGCTTTAGAGTTGATGGAAAAGTCGGTGGTTACTAAAATTTTCATAGTGTACTTTATTTTTTTATTTGCTCAACCGATGCAATAAAATCTTGAATGAGTTGAATGTTTTTTGCTTTATTGTCGTGCATGGTACCATGACCGGCTCCTTCAATGATTCCAAATTGACTCTTCTTGACTAAACTACTAAAATAACGAACTGTCTCAGGCCTGGCTTCATCATATTCTCCAGTGATAAAAAGGCAAGGCACTTTTATTTGCTTTAATTTTTTAACTCGATTGTATTTAATAAGTGTTCCAGTAGCAGTGAATTCAGTAGGTCCCCACATATAATTATAGATGAAACCATTACTAGCAGCCATGATGGTGTCTAAGTCACTTGTTAATCTAGTATTTCTAACCCCAAAATTTTTTGCATAAACCGTGTTTGCGTTTATATAGGCAGCGCTATTAAAGTCCCCCGTTTTTTCTCCAACAGCAATTGCATTTTGAATGCTATCGGGTAATGTTTTAATTAAGATATCTGCATCTTTTTTCCAAAGTTTTGTACTGAAATAAGGACTATTGAAAATAATCCCTTTAACCCCTTTAGGATGTTGTAAATAATACTCCAATGCCAATGCGGTTCCCCAAGAATGGCCATGTAAATAAAATGATTCGAGTTGTAGCTTGGTTACAACTGATTTAACTTGTTCAATAAAAAATGGGATGGTCAATAGTCTTGTATCCGTATGATAATCCGATCTTCCACTACCCAATTGATCAAATAGTATGATTGGTCGATCATTTCCAATTGATTCAAATTGATAAAAAGATCTGCTGGTTCCTCCTGGACCACCATGCAACATTAAAATAGGAGTACCCTTTCCTTTACCAATAACCCTATACCATACTTGACCACCGTGAACATTTGTTTTGCCCTCTCCTTCTTTTAATTGTGCGAATGAAAAATAGCATAGATGTATCAGTGCGAATATTGATACGATTATTTTTTTGAACATATGGTTTAATTAGGTCTTTAAATGGATATGCTTAAAGGTACGCCAAATTAAAAAATATACATGAGGAGTAATCCAATTGCTGCTGCCAGCATCAAAACGAATGCTGTTCCTCCTAAAATATTAGACCAAATGCCATTACAAAATGCGCCCATCACTTTTTTATTATTCGCAATATGCAAAATGATGGCAATTAAAATAGGAGCGGTTAAACCATACAGTATGGCAGCATAAATTAATGCGTTAATAGGTGTAATGCCAATATAGTTGATGGTAAGCCCTAATAAAAGGGAAATAATAATAATGCTATAGAACGCTTTTGCTTCTTGAAACTTCTTATCCAATCCGTTTTCCCAATCAAATATTTCAGTAATCATATACGATAATGCACCACTTAAAACAGGAATGGCTAAAAAACCTGTACCGATAATTCCTATAGCAAACAATATATAAGCAGCTTCACCAGCTAATGGTTTTAAAGCTTGTGCGGCTTCTTCTACCGTATCTATTTGATGTATACCTGCATTAAATAAAACGGTACCTGTTGTGAGTATAATAAAGTACATCACTAGATTAGAAAACAACATGCCTATATCAATATCTTGTCGCATTTCTGCGATGATTTTTTTATTGACAACCAATTTCTTTTTTCGATGCTTTAAGTCTTCAACAGACATGGTTGCCTGCCAGAAAAAAAGATAAGGTGATATGGTTGTTCCTAGAATGGCCACCAAGGTTGCTAGGTATTCTTTGTTAAATTGAATTTTAGGAAAAAAAGTATTGGTTAAAATTGCTTTAATATCTTGTTTGTACAAAAATGGAACGATAAAATAGACCAATAGTACTAAGCAAAGGTATTTAAGAACAGATGCGATTTTATCATAGGGTAAGTAGATGATCAAGACCAATAAAATGACGGTGAAACATACACTGAAATAATTGGCGTCAATAGAGGGGAATAATAAATTCCCCACTGCACCCATCCCCGCAATATTGGCCCCAATATTTAAAACAATAGCGGGAAAGCTCAATACAATCATTAAGTACAGGACTGTTTTGGGATAATGGGCTTTTAAAGTACCTGAAAGCCCTTTGCCTGAGACCATTCCAATTCTTCCACACATTTCTTGAACCGCAGCCATTAATGGGAAACTGATAAACGCAGTCCATAAAGTGGTGAGTCCAAATTGAGCTCCCGCTTGCGAATAAGTAGCTATGCCAGAGGGGTCGTCGTCACTGGATCCAGTAACCAAACCTGGTCCTAAGTTTTTCCAAAATGTTTTTAGAAAAAATGGTTTTTTCTTCATTCCTGGATAGTTCTGAATGTGAGATTAATCCTGCAGTCTTTAATCTTTTTACTAGGAGGAAGTTGATGCAGCCAAAAGCTTTGGGTTGTTCCTTTCATCACCAACAAGCTGCCATGCTGCAATAGAATTTGTTTTTTTTCTTGAGTGATTTTGTGTTTGAAATTAAATTTTCTTTCTGCTCCAAAACTGACAGAAGCAATGGCCCCATTTGGTTTTAGTTCTGGTTCAGCATCACTATGCCATCCCATACCTTCTTCACCCTGATGGTATAAATTTAATAAACAAGAGTTGTAGGTTTCATTTGAAAACTTTTCAACTATTGCTTTTATAGCTAATAGTTCGCTCGTAAATGGGAGTGCCGTTTTTGAAGAGTTGGAATAGCGGTATAAAAAAGGTTGGCTGCCATACCAAGCTACTTTTCTCTTGGTAATAATTTGTTTACCAAAAATTTTTACTTCATCATTTTTCCACTCTATATGGTTGAGTAAAAGAGATAAAAATTGGTTGGCTTCTTGTTGGTTAAAAATACTTCCATAGTATTGAACAATACCGTCTTGTGGAAGTATATTTTCTATTGATTGTTCAAATAAATTTGACTGAGTCATTTATTGATTTAACCAGCATTTACAATCGCAACGGAATGAATAGCCGCACTCACTTCTTTAATTAGTGAAGGATCTTTTTCTATTGCATTTCCGACCACGATTATATCTGCTCCTGCTTTACAATTTAAGTATGCTTTTTCAGGTTCTGTTATTCCACCTCCAACAATTAATGGAACATCAATATGTTGGGCCACTTTTTCTAACATTTGCTCAGTGATGGGTCTTTTGGCGCCACTTCCTGCATCCATGTATATCAATTGCATGCCTAGCATTTCACCTGCCATAGCTGTACACATGGCAATTTCACTTTTGTCTGCAGGTATTGGAGAAGCATTGGATATATAGCTAACAGTGGTAGGAGCTCCACCGTCTATCACCATATAACCAGTAGGCATGATTTCTAAGCCAGATTTTTTTACGAAAGGGGCTGAAATAACATGTTGACCTATTAACAATTCTGGGTTTCTACCGGAAATAAGGGACAGATATAATAAAGCATCTGCATATTTACTTACTTGTGAAGGAGAACCTGGAAATAGGATAACTGGAATAGAGCAAGCTGCTTTAATTTGTTGTATGCATTCGTCTAGATGGCTTGATATAACTAAGCTTCCGCCTACAAAAAAATAATCCACATGGGCTTCTACAGAAAGTTTCACCAAAGATTGAATGCTGCCAGCGTCAACTTTATCTGGGTCAATTAAAACCGCAAAAGACTTCTTTCCGTGCTTTTTTCGTAATGTAATTTGTTGGTAGATCGCGTGCTTCATGCCAATATGGATAGTCTTGCAAAAATGCGGAAAAGTTTTCGTTTAAAGTATTAATTAGTTGGGTTCTTCATTTTGATCAACCCGAGATTACTTTGTTTAACTTTTTGGGCCAAAAGTATAAACCATTCATACACCCAAAATTACCTAATAATCTTATTGACACCTGTGTATAATCGGTCAAAACCAACGTGGATTTGAGCTCGCAATTTATCCACCTTCCTTATCCACAAGCTGTGCATATTTACGGTATTGGATTTTGAAAATGGAAAGATATTTTCGTCAACCGCCTCTACAAATTACCGTTTGGCTGGGACCCATTAATTACATTTTTAAATTTTAACTGCGATATGCCTAATCCACGCGCTCCCAAAGGCTTGCAATTCAGCCGCCGCTTCACCCAAGATGGTGTAAGCCCCTACGATATGTTCGAATACGATTACCGCGATAGCGTAATCAAAAACCCGAACGGTGAAAAAGTTTTTGAAATGAATAATGTAGAAGTTCCAAAACAATGGAGCCAAATTGCTACAGATATTCTTGCTCAAAAATATTTTAGAAAAGCAGGAGTTCCACAACCCGATGGTTCATTGGGAAGAGAAACCAGTGTGAAGCAAGTAGCACACCGCATGGCGCATTGTTGGAGAGTATGGGGTGAGCGTTATGGATATTTTGCATCTGAAAAGGATGCACAAGTATTTTATGATGAATTGGCATACAGCATTCTAAACCAAGCTTGCGTTCCCAATTCACCACAATGGTTTAATACCGGTTTACACGAAGTGTATGGCATTACCGGAAAACCTCAAGGCCACTATTTTGTAGACCCTAAAGACAGTAAACTTAAAAAGTCTACTAATGCATACGAGCGTCCTCAACCGCATGCTTGCTTTATCTTAAGCGTAAGCGATGATTTAGTAAATGAAGGTGGTATCATGGACTTGTGGACCCGTGAAGCCAGAATTTTCAAATATGGTTCTGGGGTAGGAACCAATTTCTCTCAAATACGTGGAAGTGGCGAAAAATTAAGTGGCGGCGGTACATCAAGTGGATTGATGAGCTTCTTAAAAATTGGCGATCGTGCTGCGGGAGCAATTAAGAGTGGCGGTACTACCAGAAGAGCGGCTAAAATGGTTTGCTTAGACTTAGATCATCCAGAAATAATGGAATTCATTAACTGGAAAGTAGAAGAAGAAAAGAAAGTAGCAGCTTTAGTAGCAGCTGGTTATGATAATGGATACGAAGGAGAAGCTTATGCAACTGTTTCAGGTCAAAATTCTAATAACTCTGTGAGAATCCCGAATGAATTCTTCCATGCATTGGAAGAAGGAAGAGACTGGGAATTGAAAGCAAGAACAGATGGTAGAGTTATGAAGAAAATTCCTGCAAGAGAAGTATGGGATAAAATTTCTTATGCAGCTTGGCGTTGTGCAGATCCTGGAACACAATACGATACCACTATCAACGAATGGCATACCTGTCCTAAAGGAGGCCGCATCAATGCGTCTAACCCTTGTTCAGAGTATATGTTCTTAGACAATACGGCTTGTAACTTGGCATCTATCAACCTGCGCAAGTTTCACAACGACGACAACAATATTTTTGATGTAGAAGGATTTGAATACACTACTCGTTTATGGACCACTGTGCTTGAAATTTCTGTTTTGATGGCGCAGTTCCCTTCTAAAGAAGTAGCACAATTGTCTTACGATTACAGAACATTAGGTTTGGGTTTTGCCAACTTAGGTTCTATGTTAATGGTAAGCGGTATTGCATACGACAGTGAAGAAGCTCGTGGAATTGCAGGTGCAATTTCAGCAATCATGACTGGTGTGGCTTACAAAACATCTGCAGAAATGGCTTCTTTCTTAGGCACTTTTGACAAGTACGAAGAGAACAAGGAAGACATGTTACGTGTGATGCGCAATCACCGTGCAGCTGCCTATGATGCGACCGATGCGTATGTTGGAATTGAAATTAAGCCTCAAGGTATCAAAGCGCAGTACTGCCCAGACTACATGTTGAAAGCGGCAACCCGTGCATGGGATGATGCGGTACAATTAGGAGAGAAATATGGTTATAGAAATGCACAAACAACCGTTATTGCGCCTACTGGAACCATCGGTTTAGTGATGGATTGCGATACCACTGGTGTTGAACCCGATTTCGCGTTAGTGAAATTTAAGAAATTAAGTGGTGGTGGTTATTTCAAAATCATTAACCAATCTGTACCACAAGCTTTAAAGAATCTAGGATACAATCCAGAACAAGCAAAAGCCATTGAGCAATATGCGGTTGGTTCTGCTAGTTTTGAAAACGCACCTTATATTAACAACGCAAGCTTGGCAGCAAAAGGTTTTACTGCAGCTGAAATTGAAAAGTTAAATGGAGCTGCTCGTTCAGCTTTTGAAATTGCCTTCATTTTCAACCGCTTTACATTGGGCGATGAGTGTATGCAACGTTTGGGCTTTACACCTGCACAATACGAAGACTGGAACTTCAATTTATTAGAAGCAATCGGTTTTACCGAAGAGCAAATTGATGCAGCCAACGATTTCGTTTGCGGAACCATGACGGTTGAAGGTGCACCATTCTTAAAAGATGAACACTTAACCGTATTTGATTGCGCTAACAAGTGTGGTAAAAAAGGAGAAAGATATATTCATGCATATGGCCATATCCGTATGATGGCTGCTTGTCAACCATTCTTAAGTGGAGCGATTTCTAAAACCATTAACCTTCCACACGAAGCAACCGTAGAAGAAATTGCAGATTGTTATTTAATGAGTTGGCAGTTGGGTCTTAAAGCAAATGCTTTATACCGTGATGGATCTAAATTGAGCCAGCCTTTAAGCAATAAGAGCGAAAAGAAAAAGAAGACCGAAGAAGAAACAGAGGAAGTTGCTTCAACACAAGCAGTACTAACTGAAGAATCAACCATTGTAGATTTAGGCAAGCTAACAGTAGATGAATTGTTAGAAGAAGTTACTAAGCGCATGACTGCATCTACCGACACAGAATTAAAGCGCGCATTGTCTAGAATCGTTGAAAGAAAATCATTGCCTGCAAAACGTAGAGGATTCACCCAGAAAGCCAAAATTGGCGGCCAAGTGGTCTTCTTAAGAACCGGAGAATACAACGATGGTACTTTAGGAGAAATCTTCATCGATCTAGCAAAAGAAGGTTCTACACTTCGCAGTTTAATGAACTGTTTCGCTATTTCTGTTTCAGTAGGTTTACAATATGGTGTTCCATTAGAAGAGTTCGTAGACAAGTTTGTATTTACTCGTTTTGAACCAGCTGGAATGGTAGACCATCCAAATATCAAAACCACTACTTCATTGGTAGACTTTGTATTCCGTGCATTAGGATATGAATACCTAAACAGAACAGACTTAGTTCATGTGTTAGATAGACCTACTGTAGGCAATACAGGAGAAGAAGAGGGAGATGCTACTTTTTTGGGAAAGCCCGAACTCAGTAGTATTAGAGTAACCGCTCCATCAGCCAATACTACTCCAGCCGAAGGCCCTGCTTCACCTAAATTACAACGTGCAGCCGCAACTTCAGCAGCTGCAGGTAATAGTGGAATGGATGCGGTAAATGCTGCAGCTAAAAGCATGCAAAGTGATGCCCCTGCTTGTAGCACATGCGGTCATTTAACCATCCGAAGTGGTACATGTTATAAGTGTTTAAACTGTGGCACCAGCATGGGTTGCAGTTAATTCGATAGCAGTTAATCCCTGCCCTAAAAAACATCTCCTCTGGATTTATCTAGGGGAGATTTTTTTTGGGTTGATCCCAATGCTTTTTTTAAATTGAGTAATCAAACCAATATATGCGTAAATTTTTATTGCTGATTTGTTCACTTTTGATTGGAACCACTGTATTCTCTCAAACCATCTTCACCAAATCAAAGCCGATTGTTTATACCAAAACAACCATCACCACCATCAAAGACACATCGGTAAAATTGAAAGTCATCAAGATTGATTTGAAAGCACAAAAAGGGTTCAATATCGATTCTGTAGTAGTCATGGAACAAAAAGCCAAATTAGAAGAGTCAATCCTATTTTTTTATAAAGACAGTAAAGTTGTTCAAAAAATCCTTGTGCCTTTTTGGATTAAAAATATAATTCCGATTGCTGAGTTTTCAGACTTTAACAAAGATGGTATACCCGATATTAAATTCAGAATAAGAACATTGGAAAAAGGCAATACAGCATTATTGAATTACAAAGTCTTTTTAATGAGTCAACAAAGCAAATACCGTGTAATGAGTTTTGTAGATTTTTCTTCTGAAAAAGAATACGATATCAACGGTGATGGTATTCCTGAAATCATCGGCTGTAGTACTACCAATTACAATGGCCAGAACTATTGGGTTTTCAACTTATATAATTGGGTGAATAATACATTAAAATCAGTATCCAAAGAGTATGATTATCCTTTATGGACTGTTGTAGATAAAAAAACAAATAAAGTAATTGCCAAAGATATTCCAGCTGATATACGCTTAAGCACATTGCGTGCTTTCCCTAATGAATATTTTGTAAAATAAGCTGTATTCTTTCATCAAAAACTAATCATCAATACCATTAAAATTGGTACATTCATAGTTCTAACGACCAAGATTAAAAAAGCGATATGGGAGATTTTCAAATTAAAAAACAACCCAAGCAATACGATGTAGTAATTGTGGGTTCTGGAGCTGGTGGTGGTATGGCTGCATACACATTATCTAAAGCTGGTTTAAAAGTTTGTTTATTAGAAGCAGGGGAAGATTATGATCCAGCTGTCAATTCATCACAATTAAAAAATCCATGGGAGTCACCTAGAAGAGGAGCGAGCACCAAGTATCGTCCCTTTGGTGATTTTGATGGTTGTTACTGGGGATGGGAGATTGATGGGGAACCATATACGCAAGCACCCGGTAGCCAAAAATTTGAATGGTGGCGTGCTCGCATGATGGGAGGACGTACCAATCACTGGGGCCGTATATCCCTCCGTTTTGGTCCAAAAGATTTTAAAAGAAAAAGCATTGATGGATTAGGCGACGATTGGCCAATTGGTTATGAAGACGTAAAACCCTACTACGATAAAGTAGATAAATTGATTGGTGTATTTGGTAGCAATGAGGGATTAGAAAATGATCCTGATGGAATTTTTCTTCCTCCGCCCAAACCCCGTTTACACGAGCTGATGATTAAGAAAGCTGCTACGGGTGTTGGTGTTCCTGTAATTCCTTCTCGTCTATCTATTTTAACAAAGAAAATTAATGAAGAGCGCGGTGCATGTTTTTTCTGTGCACAGTGTAACAGAAGCTGTAAGGTTTACGGAGACTTTTCATCTGGTTCTGTATTGGTTAAGCCTGCGGTAAAAACGGGTAATGTAGATGTGATTACTCAAGCGATGGCGCGTGAAGTTATTACCAATTCAGAAGGTTTGGCAACCGGTATTTCTTATGTAAACAAAGTAGACAATTTAGAATACCAAGTAAATGGTCGCGTGGTGATCTTAGCCGCGAGTACTTGCGAAACCGCACGTTTATTATTGAACTCTAAGTCTAAAAGACATCCGAATGGATTGGCCAACGACAGCAATGTAGTGGGTAAATATTTGCATGATTCTACTGGTGCGGCTTTGGGTGGCGTATTGCCAGAACTCTTTGGTAGAAAGCGTTACAACGAAGATGGGGTAGGTGGCATGCATATTTACACACCATGGTGGTTAGACAATAAAAAATTGGATTTCCCAAGAGGATACCATATAGAATATTGGGGAGGCATGAGCCAACCAGCTTATGGATTTGGAATGGGCATGCAAGGATTGAATGGCAAATACCAAGTAAATGGCAAAACCAAAGAAGCCGGAGGATATGGATCTTCCTTAAAAGAAGACGTCCGCTTTTTTTACGGTGCTGGTGTAGGTATGGCAGGTAGAGGAGAATCTGTTCCCGACATCAAGAACTATTGTGAAATCGATCCTACAGTAGTAGACAAATATGGTATACCCGTATTAAGATTTAATACCCGTCATTCGGAGTATGAAATTAATCAAGCCAAGCACATGAAGGAAACCTTCAAGGAAATCATGCACAATATGGGTGCTGTAATAACTTGGGGTGCAGACGATGATGCTTCTAATAATTATGGTTTATCTAATCCTGGTAATATCATTCACGAAGCTGGAACAGTTAGAATGGGTAACGACAGAAAAACTTCTGCATTAAATAAGTTTAGTCAAGCACACGATTGCAAAACTTTATTCTGTGTAGACGGATCACAGTTTGTTTCTCAGGCAGATAAAAATATTACTTGGACTATTTTAGCATTAAGTATGCGTGCAAGCGAATACATTATTGACGAAATGAAAAAACAAAACTTATAAGATGGACAGGAGAAAATCGATTAAGGCACTCATGATTGGCACTGTTGGTGCCGGTGTTTTGGTAGAAGCCTGCACCAGTGCCGATAAAAAAAATATTGCAGCTTCTGCTGATGCATCACTAGATGATCGAATGCAAGAAGAGAAAGCCTATTTGGCAAAAATGGAGAAGGAACCTAAATTCTTTAATGAGCATGAAATGGCTACCATAACTGTATTGGGCGATATCATCATGCCCAAAGACGAAGTGAGCGGAAGTGCCAGCGATGCCAAAGTTCCAGAATTTATTGAGTTCATTGTAAAAGATATGCCAACCCATCAAACCCCTTTACGTGGTGGATTGCGTTGGTTAGATTTACATTGTTACAAGCTTTTTGAAAAAGCATTTGTAAACCTAACAGCTGCACAACAAATTACGGTTGTTGATTCTATTGCTTATCCGAATAAAGCACCAAAAGAATTGGCTCAAGGTGTTTCCTTTTTTAATCTAATGCGCGATTTAGTCACTACTGGTTTTTACACCACCGAAATAGGTGTAAAAGATTTAGGCTATGTGGGTAATGCCCCTAATCAATGGAACGGTGTGCCAGATGAGGTTTTGAAGCAATACAAATTAGCATACACAGAAAAAGAATTGAAAGAGTGCTTAAGCTTTGATAAAGCATAAATCTTAAAACAGGGTGTTTTCACGGTTGTTTTGTAGTTTATTGTTAAGCTAGTTTTGAGGTATGAAGTATTTTCAAATCATTTTTATCAGTTTAGGAATCTTTACTTACGCTCTTAGAGTAATTTATTTGATTTTCAATATCAATCTAATTCCTAAATTAAAATTTATAGAAGAGCCTCCATCGAAGAGGAGGCTCTTATTTTATTACTCGCTTATATTATTGCTCTGTCTATATGGATTTTGGTATACCATACAATACCGATTTTAGCTTACTCCGCTTCCTGGATTAATTTTTTCCTCTGGGTTTACAAAATGCAGTTTACCATTGGCATCTTCGGCCATTAGGATCATACCATTGCTTTCGATGCCGCGCATTTTACGAGGGGCTAAATTGCATACCACGGTAACTTGTTTGCCTACAATATCTGCTGGTGCAAAATGCATCGCAATACCAGAAACAATGGTGCGGGTTTCAAAACCAAGGTCTACTTGTAATTTCAATAACTTGTCGGCTTTCTCTACTTTTTCTGCAGCAACAATGGTGCCTACTTTCAAATCTATTTTGGCAAAATCATCAAATACGATTTCGGGTTTAACAGGTGATTTCTCTGCAGATTCAATTGCGGCTGCGGAAGTTGTGTCAGCTATAGCAGCGCTCTGGTTATTATTGGTATTACTGGTTGTGGGAATGGTTTCTTTATTCACGGCAGCTGCTTTTAATTTTTCTATTTGCTTAGTAATTTCTTCGTCTTCAATTTTGCGGAACAATAATTCTGGTGCGCGCAAACTGTATCCCACACTCAAGAGCTTCATGCTACCCGCATTTTCCCAGTCTAATATTTTATCTACTACTTTTAATAAGTAGCAAATTTTCTTAGCTGTAAAAGGCAAGAAAGGATTCGATAGTATGGCTAGGTTGGCGGTTAATTGTAAACAGATATGCAAACAGTTGTTGATCAATTGTTGTGCAGCTGGGTTTTCAGCTAATTGTTTAGCTAAAATCCATGGCTCTTTTTTCTGCATGTATTGATTGCCAATTCTTGCCAAATTAATCACTTCAAATTGGGCATCCCTGAATTTATACTCTTCTAATAATTGTTCAACTTTTTGCTTGCTTTGTTGGATGGCTTCAATGGTTGCACGATCTAATTCATCTAACAATTCGTTGTGCAATGGAGGAACTTTACCATTACAAAGTTTATGCATTAATACCAATGCACGATTAATGAAATTACCAAAGATGCTCACCAGCTCACTGTTATTGGCATCTTGAAAACCTTTCCAAGTAAATTCACTGTCTTTGCTTTCGGGGGCTATTGCAGTTAAGTAATACCTTAATGTATCAGCCAGTTGTGATCCCCCATTTTCTGGCTTAATAAAATCGTTGATATAATCTTCCATTTCAAGTTTCCAGTTTCTACTGGTACTCATTTTGTCTCCTTCCAAATTCATGAATTCATTGGCAGGTACATTAGTGGGTAAGATATTTCCGTGCAATTGTAACATCACCGGGAAAATGATGCAATGGAAAACAATATTGTCTTTACCTATAAAATGAATCAACTTGGTTTCTTGGTCCTCCCAATACGGTCTCCAATCTTTTCCGGTATTCAATGCCCATTGCTTAGTTGCACTGATATATCCAATCGGCGCATCAAACCATACATACAAGACTTTGCCTTTGCCTCCTTCTACATCACTAGGTAAAGCTACACCCCAATCTAAGTCGCGGGTAACGGCTCTGGGTTGCAAGCCTCCATCAATCCAACTCTTGCATTGCCCTACTACGGTAGAACGCCAATCATTGCCATGCTCTTCAATAATCCATTTGCGTAAAAAATCTTCGTGCCTGTCTAAAGGTAGGTACCAATGTTTGGTTAATTTTTTAACCGGGGTATTTCCACTTAAAGTGCTCACCGGATTAATTAATTCATCAGGGCTTAAACTCTTGCCACAGCTTTCACATTGGTCTCCGTATGCGGCTTGAAAACCACAATTGGGGCAGGTTCCTTTGATATAACGGTCCGCTAAAAAACTTTGCGCTTGCTCATCATAATATTGTTCTGACTCTTTGGTAATTAAGTCGCCCTTATTATTTAACGCAGTAAAAAATTCACTGGCGGTTTCATGATGAATTGGAGAGCTGGTTCTATGATAAATATCAAATGAAATACCCAGGTCATTAAAATTCTGTTCAATAATGGGATGGTACTTATCAATAATGGCTTGTGCAGTGGTTCCCTCTTTCGTTGCTTGAATAGGAATGGCTGTTCCATGTTCATCGCTTCCGCATACAAATACCACGTCTCTTTTTTGCGCCCGTAAATAACGTACATAGATGTCTGCAGGAAGGTATGCTCCTGCTAAGTGGCCTATATGTTTCAACCCATTGGCGTAGGGGAGGGCTGCTGTAATTAAATATCGTGCTGGTTGCTTTGTATTCGGTTGCTTCATGATCGGTTGCTTCTTAATCTAAACTGCTTATTGCAGGCGGCAAAGGTACTAAAAGCAGATTTATTTGGAAATTCAGAGAAATGCTATAATTTTGATATCATATTAATATTAAAATGAAAAATATGGAAAAGACCATTAAAGCAGCGCAAGGGTTTTTGGTTTTGTTATTGGTTACGATTCTATTGGTAGTGGGCATTTATGCACTTACCCAAATAAAGGGAGCAGAAGACGGCTTAAAATATGCCTTAATCTGGGGTTCCATTATTGACTTTACTGTTATCTTCTTTTTATTGTTGGGCTTAGTAGTTGTTCAGCCCAATACTAGTGTAGTATTGACGTTTTTTGGTAAATACGTAGGTACGGTTAAAGACAACGGATTGTTTTTTGTAAACCCATTGTATACCAAACAAAAAGTCTCTTTGCGTTTACAGAGCTTAGAAAGTACCAAGTTAAAAGTAAATGATAAATTGGGTAACCCTATTGAAATTGCAGCGGTAATACTTTGGCAAATTGAAGACACATATAAAGTATGTTTTGATGTGGTTAACTTTTCTAGCTATATGACCAATCAAAGTGAAGCAGCGCTTCGTCATATGGCTTCTACCTGTCCTTACGATAGCATTGATGATGAACATGCAGCAGTAACTTTGCGTGATGGCGGGGAAAAAGTCATTGCAATGTTGGAGTCTGAATTAAATGAAAGAATGATAAAGGCAGGTATAGTAATTAAAGAAGCACGTATCAGTCACTTAGCGTATGCACCAGAAATTGCACAAGCCATGTTGCAGCGTCAACAAGCTACTGCGATCGTTTCAGCGCGCAGTAAAATTGTAGAAGGTGCTGTAGGCATGGTTGAGATGGCTTTAGATATGTTGTCTAAAAAACAAGTGGTAGAATTAGACGAAGAGCGTAAAGCTGTAATGGTAAGTAATTTATTGGTAGTGCTTTGTGGCGATAGAGCCGTTTCACCAGTAGTGAATACAGGAACATTGCATCAATAAAATTGAATTGTTTTGAGTAAGAAATCCTTTGTTTTAAGAATAGATCAAGCAACGTATGCCGCCTTAGAAAAATGGGCGGCAGACGAGTTTAGGAGTGTGAATGGTCAAATTGAAATGTTGATTGATCAGTCTTTGCGAAATGCAGGTAGAAAGAAAGAAGCCATTTCCATCAAACCTAAACCCAAGAAAAATACTTAAATGAAAAGACAGTCTTTTTTGCAAACGGCAGGGATGGGATTATTGGCTCTACCTTCATTAGCTGCAACGACGAGCAATAAAAACCGAAAATTTAAAGTGCCTCCTTACCTGCAACCAGGAGATACCATTGGCATCACATGCCCTGCTGGTTTTTCATTGTTGGAAACCATTCAACCTTCTATTGACTTAATTCAAAGTTGGGGGTACAAGATTCAATTGGGAAGCACTATAGGAAAGATGGATCATACATTTGGAGGAACTGATGCAGAAAGAGCGGCAGACTTCCAACTAATGATGGATGATCCCAATATTAAAGCCATTCTTTGTGCAACAGGTGGATATGGTGCAGTAAGAATGGTAGACTTGCTGAATTTTAGTTCATTCAAGAAAAATCCAAAATGGGTAATTGGTTTTAGTGATATTACGGTATTGCATAGTCATTTACATCAAGTTGTTCATGTAGCCAGTTTGCACTCAAAAATGTGTGGCAGTTTTCCGAAGGATTGGTCCACTGCGGATGAAGTGCAGCAAGCAAGTATACTTTCTATTAAAGATGCATTAGAAGGGAAAAAAATAAACTATCCATCCATTTCAGTGGAACATAATCGAATAGGAACGGCTAAAGGAATTTTAGTCGGTGGCAATTTGAAAATTCTTGAAAACCTAAACGGGTCGGCATCTATGATCAATACCGAAGGAAAAATTTTATTTGTAGAAGATGTGGGTGAGCCTTTGTACAATATTGATCGGATGTTTTGTAATTTATTACGGTCAGGAAAGTTGGCAAAGCTCAGTGGATTGATTATAGGGGGCTTTAGTAATATTAAAGTAGATAATCCTGCTGTTCCATTTGGTAGAGATATTTATACCATTGTTAAAGAAAAAGTAGCTGCATTTAATTATCCGGTTTGCTTTGATTTTCCCGTGGGCCATATCAAAAATAATTTTGCATTGAAGTGCGGATTGCCGCATGAATTAATAGTAGAGAACAATCGCGTACTACTAACAGAAATTTAGCGGTCATTACAAAAAGGAAACGACACAAGAAAACATATTTAATATGAAAAAGCAACTATTGTCAATTCATCACTTCTTTGTTGCTGTTATTTTAATGACCAAAGGGTTTGATAAAATTCAACATCATCATAGCTTTATAGGATGGACAATTTTAATATTGGGTATAATCAGTTTGATATATTTTATTTTTATAAAACTTTCAAAAAAACCACACTCATTGTTGGAGTTAATTATACATCTATTTGAGAGTATTGCTTTATTCTTGACAACCTATGTTTACTTTCAAGAAGGTAAAACTTTGTTACCTTATGTCACTTTAATTGCAGGAATAGGTTTTCTTATTGCAACATTTATCCATTTAAAAGGACATAAAAAGTAAAGAGCACCTAACATTGCCAAGCTGAAAAAAGAAATTTAATTATGATTAAGATTCCTCCATACCTAAAAAAAGGCGATACCATTGCAATTACCTGTCCTGCGGGTTATATGGAAGCGCAAAAAATTAAAACCTGTGTGAAAACCATGCAGGAATGGGGCTTTCAAGTAATGGTAGGAAAAACAGTTGGAAGTAAATCAGCCAACTATTTTAGTGGAACAGATGAAGAACGCAGAGACGAATTTCAGGCCTTATTAGATGAGCCCTCTATTAAAGCCATTCTTTGTGGAAGAGGGGGGTATGGCGTTACCAGAATCATTGATCAACTTGATTTCAAAACTTTTAAAAAAAATCCAAAATGGATTATTGGGTTTAGTGATATTACTGTTTTACATGCACACTTATTAATGAAGTGCAATACCGCTTCTTTGCATGCACCCATGGCCAATGCATTTAATGAGGGGGGAGCAAAACTGCCCTATGTACAGTCATTACAAAAGGCATTGAAGGGAACTAAAGCAGCTTACACTTGTGCACCGCATTCAATGAATCATTTGGGTAAAGCAAGCGGAGTTTTAATGGGAGGAAATTTGGCATTGATTGCGCATCTAGTTGGTTCCAACATGATGTATAAAACCAAGGGCGCTATTTTGTTTATAGAAGATGTAGGAGAGTATGCGTACAATATTGATCGAATGATGATTCAATTAAAGCGAGCAGGAATACTAGCGCAACTCAATGGATTAATATTGGGTGGGTTTACCGATCGAAAAGACACCACCCGGCCATTCGGAAAAACAGTTGAAGAGATTTTACAAGAACATATTGCAGAATACAACTACCCTATTTGTTTTGGATTTCCAG
>CALRUG020000028.1:0-27030 GCA_943371295.1 Synechococcus sp. UW140
AGATGGTATTGTGGTAGTTAAAAAGACAGCCATACTACCTGATGGATTCGTAATCTAATCTTTAAATAAAGTCTATAAATATTTCCAAAACATCCTCTATATGAGGATGTTTTTTATTGTATATTGAGATGTGTATTCGTTACACATTCATATACGATAAAACGATTGCTATGTCTACTACCCCTAAAGCGGTATTGCCTAAACTCAGTTTTTGGCAAATCTGGAATATGTGTTTTGGTTTCTTTGGAATTCAGTTTGGCTGGAGTTTGCAAATGGGCAATATGAGTGCCATCTACGAATACTTAGGTGCTACTCCAGAGCAAATTCCGGGCCTTTGGTTAGCTGCACCAATGACGGGTTTAATTGTGCAGCCAATTATTGGTTATATGAGTGATAGGACCTGGCATCCTAAGCTAGGTAGAAGAAGACCTTATTTTTTAGTAGGCGCTATTTTAAGTTCTTTGGCATTGTTTATCATGCCCAATTCTTCTGCTATTTGGATGGCTGCAGGTGTGCTTTGGATTTTAGATTCTTCTATCAATATTAGCATGGAACCTTTTCGTGCCTTTGTTGCAGACAATTTAGATAAAAAGCAACAGCCCATGGGTTTTGCTATGCAAAGTATGTTTATTGGATTGGCTTCTTTTGTAGCGGGTTATTTGCCGCAAAAATTGGTTCAATGGTTGGGCGTTTCAAGAGATAAAACGGCTGGCGGTATTCCAGAAAATATCATGTACTCTTTTTACATTGGGGGTGCTGTATTTTTATTGGCCGTTTTATATACGGTAATTAAAAGCAAGGAATATCCACCTGCTGATCCAGATTGGAAAAACAAATTGGATGCAGAGGGCAAGGGTTTTACGGGTGGAGTGAAAGAAATTTTTAGTTCTGTAGCCAATATGCCCGATCAAATGAAGCGATTGGCATTGGTGAATTTTTTGACCTGGCCAGGTTTATTTTTGATGTGGTTCTATTACAGTACCGGTGTTGCATCGGATATATTTGGAGGGAATACCACTACCTCTAGTGATTTATATACCCAGGGGTTGGAATACGCTAATACCACCTCTGCTATTTTAAATTTAGTCACATTCGGTTTCTCGTTTACCCTTCCTTTTTGGGTAAATAAATTAGGTAAAAAATATACGCATACCATTTGTTTGTTATTAGGTGGAGCAGGATTGATATCGGTAAACTATGTTACTGAACCTTCTTATTTGTATTTATCAATGGGCTTGGTTGGTATTGCCTGGGCCTCTATTTTATCTATGCCTTATTCAATGTTGGCGGGTTGTATACCCCCACATAAAATGGGTATTTATATGGGCATCTTTAATTTCTTTATTGTACTCCCAGAAATTATTGCTTCCTTGTTTTTTGGTAATGTAATGGAAACGGTATTACACAATGATCGCTTATTGGCTGTTCAAGTAGGTGGCGGTTTATTGATTGCTGCTGCAATTGTATGCGCTATTGTAGTGAAAGAAAATGAATAATTATAAACGTATCATATGTCTAGAATTGTAAAAATGATTGGGTGCTTATTGTTGGCCTTCAACTTACAAGCACAATCTAATATTGAATTATATCCCACCAATTGGTTTGTGGGAATGAAATGGAATAAAGTACAGTTGATTGTTCGCAATAAAACAACAGAATTCTACAATGTAAAACTTCGATTGAATTATCCTGGCGTTCAATTGACTAAAGTGCATGAGTTCGAGAATAAAAAATATTTAGCCCTCGACTTGTTGATAAGTCCTACCGCGAAACCAGGTAATGTTAATATTCAAATATTTAGTTCAGATGGTGTAATATCAATTGCATGGGAATTAAAACCACGTAGAATAGGAATGGGTAAAACCTATGCAAAAGGCGTTACTGCAAAGGATTTTATTTATTTATTGATGCCTGATCGTTTTAGTAATGGCGATGCTTCTAACGATGTAGTGTCTGGTTATAAAGACAATTTAGTCAATCGAAAAGATCCCATCAAAAGACATGGCGGCGATTTAGAAGGAGTAGTAAACAATTTAGATTATTTACAGGATTTAGGTGTTACTGCTATTTGGATGACCCCAGTATTAGAAAATGATATGCCTTTACAAAGCGAGCAAGCTGGTATGATGGCTGGCTATCACGGATATTGGTTTACCAACCATTATGCAATTGATAAAAGACTAGGCGGTGAAAATGCATATAAAAAATTGGTTGATGCCGCTCATGCAAAAGGCATTAGAATAATTCAGGATGCAGTATACAACCATGTGGGAAATGAACATTGGATGTACAAAGATGCTCCCGCGAAAGATTGGATTAATCGTTGGCCTGCTTACACCAATACCAATCATAGAGATGAAGCCATTTTTGATCCAATGGGGAATACTGCCGATAAAAAAGTGATGTTAGATGGTTGGTTTGTTCCGCACTTGCCTGATATTAATCAGCGTAATCCTTATGTATCCAACTTTTTAATTCAACACGCTTTGTGGACTGTGGAAGAATTTGGTATTGACGGTTGGAGAGTGGATACTTATAAATATTGCGATGAGCAATTCTTGAACAACGTGAATGCTGCTTTAGAAAAAGACTTTCCTACCATCAGTATTTTTGGCGAAGCAGTAGCCAATACCGTTGCAGGTAGTGCTTATTTTACTAGGAACAACATGAAAGCTGCATTCAAACACAATGCCCAAGGCACAACTGATTTCCCTTTGAGTTATGCCATGATGGATGCCATTAATAAACCATTTGGATGGACAGAAGGCGTCAATAAATTATATATGACCCTCTCTCAAGATTTATTGTACCAAGCACCGGAAAAAAATTGTATTTTCTTAGACAATCACGACATGGAAAGATTCGTATCAATGATTGGAGCTGATATGAATAAGTACAAAATGGGTATGAATTTATTGTTCACTTTGAGAGGAATTCCACAGTTGTATTATGGTACCGAATTATGGATGAAAAATTTTAAAGATCCCAATGATGGAATGGTCCGTTTAGATTTTCCTGGGGGCTTCCCGAATGATATAAAAGACAAACGAATGGTCAGCGGCCGTGATCAAACCGAAAATACTGCATTCAATTATGTAAAAACGCTGGCCAATTTTAGAAAACAAAATACTGCATTACAAACTGGTAAAATGATGCAATGGCTACCAAATGATGGGCTTTATGTTTACTTTAGGTACGACCAAAGTTCAACAGTAATGATTTTGATGAATACTTCCAATAAAATGAAATCAGTTTCTTTCGACAATTATTCAGAAAGAACCAATGGATTCAATGGTTTCAAAGATATTATGACTGGTATGAAGGGTGGAAATAAAATAGACCTTTCGCCTATGGAGTCTAGGGTAGTTTTGTTAACCAAATAAGTATATTATGTTTAACTTTGAATAAAGCCAATACAAACGATGAAGAATAATGGCCCAATTGAAACTGGTTGCATGCATTGTAACGTGAGATTAAATTCTGTTTTCAATGTACTAGATACAGATCAAGTGAATGAGTTATGCTTGCATAAGTCTTGTGCAGTATATAAAAAGGGACAATATGTTTTTACCGAAAATGGTTTACCTTCTGGCTTGTTCTGCATTAATAGTGGCAAGATAAAACTAACTACCACCGGTTATGATGGGAAAGAGCAGATTTTGCGATTAGTTAAATCTGGAGATATTGTGGGATATCGGGCGCTATTGTCTAATGAGCGTTATAATTGCTCCGCGGTTACTTTAGAAGATGCTTCTATTTGTATTATTGATAAGAAATACTTTTTTGATGCTATTGCCTCTTCCCCGAAGTTGATGTTTGAAGTGGTGAAAAAAATGAGCCAAGATTTAAAAGTGGCAGAAGAGCATATTGTTTCTCTTTCTCAAAAAAATGTTAGGGAAAGAATGGCAGAAGCATTATTGTTTTTGAAAGCAACTTACGGATTTGAAGAAGACAATCAAACCATAAATGTTAGCTTAAGTAGAGAAGAAATAGCCGATTACGTGGGTACTTCCACGGAGAGCTGTATCCGACTTTTGTCAGAATTTAATAACGATAAATTGATATCGTTAAAAGGAAAAAAAATCAGTATTCTGAACTTACAAAAACTCATTCAAACAGCCAATATTGAGGATTAGAAAAATTATATGATTTTTATCATATAATGCCACAACAAAACTCATTAATTCTCATTTGATCTACATACATCTTTGTAGCGTAAAAAGCTATAAATGTGTAAACACGCAGATCAAACAGAAGAATTCATACTTCATCTATTGGAGAATGTATATCCCTGCTTAGAATTAAAGCTGCATAATGCCATCCATTGTGATTATTTAAAGGAGTACGATGAGGAGCATAAAGACTATTTAATTCAATTAATGGAGAACCTCCGCAACGACTTTAGTTCATTGGTAACCTGTGAACAAAAATTAGTATTCCCCTCTGTAATGAAGGTATTTAATGCAAAAGCAGCAAAAGAAGTACCCCTCCCCAATTTATTCGATTTAATGCAATTGACTAGGAGTAAGGAACATAAAATAATGACCCATGTTCATAATTTAACCAGCTTATTGGATACAAACACTTTCAAAACCGGTGCTATAAAGCAACATGACTTAGCAGATGCATTTACCAACAATTTTGTAAAAGAAAAATACCGTTGGAATAAAATGATTGAGGATCGGCTGAATTCCTGTAGTTGTTTTCGTTCAAATATTTTCAGGGGTTTAGGTCTTGATCCTAAAGCAAATCAATCCCAGAGTCAAAATTAACTTTTTGGGAATTTGTTCAAATTCTTTTAACTTATAACAACTTTTAAGTCAATGCTTAACAAAACCATCGAATCTACAAAATGCTTTCACTGCGGAGATTCTTGCGCAGGCGAGCCGGTGGTATTTGATGAAAAAGCATTTTGTTGTAAAGGTTGTAGTTCTGTTTATCAGATTCTGAATAAAAGCAATCTTTGTGAATATTATAATATACATGATGCTTCAGGTGTAAAGCTTCCTGAATTACGCGACCAACAGAAGTTTGGATTTTTAGACAATGCAACGATTGCGGCATCTTATATTGTATTTTCTAAGCCTAATCAATTGGCTGTAAAATTTTATTTGCCTCAAATACATTGTAGCTCTTGCATTTGGTTATTAGAAAATTTGCAAAAAGTGCATGAAGGAATTTATTTTTCTTCTGTACATTTTCCAACCAAAGAAGCGACCATTTATTTCAATCCTGCTGCAATTACTATAAGAGCTATTGCTGAGTTACTAGCTTCTATTGGATATGAACCCCATATTACTTTAGACGATGGTCAACAGTCTAAAAGGCAAGAAAAAATAGTGTCTCGAAATGCGATGGTTAAAATTGGGATTGCAGGTTTTTGTTTTGCCAATATCATGATGTTGAGCTTTCCTGAGTATTTGGGATTAGAGACAATTACAGTAGATGGCTTAACCGCTAATTTGTTTCGATACGTTAATTTATTGTTGGCTTTACCAGTATTGCTTTATAGTGGATCAGAATTTTTTATAAATTCTTGGTTTAGTGTAAAACAAAGAAGGCTCAACATAGATGCGCCCATTGCTTTAGCATTGGCAGTAACATTTAGTAGAAGTATGTATGAAATTATTTCTGGAACTGGGGGTGGATATTTAGATAGTATGTCTGGTATTATTTTCTTCATGTTATTAGGAAGATCTTTTCAAACAAAAACCTTTGCAGACCTTTCTTTTAATAGAGATTACAAATCTTACTTCCCTGTTGCTGTTTGTTTAATTGATAACAATGGTGCAGAGTCTTATATACCTGTTCAAGAAGTAAAAGTGGACGATACCATTCGCATTAGAAGCAATGAAGTGATACCCGTAGATGGGATGCATTTGATGGGCAAAGCGGAAATTGATTACAGTTTCGTTACTGGTGAAAACGAAGCTACTTCTGTAGCAATAGGAGACTTAGTATATGCAGGAGGAAAACAATTAAATGGTTCTATAGACTTATTGGTTGTTAAGCCTTTTTCTCAAAGTAATTTCACCAGATTATGGAACAATGAGTCATTTAAGAAAACAGAAAAAAATGTTTATTCATTTACTACTGTAATTAGTAATTATTTTTCTTTAGCGGTATTAACAGTTGCTTTTGGCAGTTTTGCTTATTGGTATCCATCTAATACTGCCAATGCTTGGCAGGCAATGACTGCTGTATTAATTGTTGCATGTCCTTGTGCTTTGTTAATTACCGCCACTTTTACAGAGGGCTTTGTGTTGAATATTTTTAGTAAGCATGGTCTATTTCTTAAAAATGCTCAAGTACTGCAAACCATTGCTTCTGTTGATCAAGTAGTTTTTGATAAAACGGGAACACTCACTTATCCGCATGCTTCTTCTGTTGAATATATTGGTAATACTATTGCTGCAAATGAATTGCAAATCATTGCTTCAATGGCTGCTCAATCTTTACATCCATTGAGTAAAGCAATCGCTCATACAATTAATGCTGCGCCACGCCATTTAGAACATATTAAAGAAGTTGCTGGTGCAGGTATTGAAGCATGGGAAAATGAAACGCATTATAAATTAGGCTCAGCTAGTTTTGTAGGTAATGGATCTGCAGAGCCAGTAGCTTCAGAAGTTTGGATATCTATTGATAATAAAATATATGGCAAGTTCATCATTCAAAATATTCTTAGGGCGCATGTAAATCGCTTAATATACGAGTTACCTTATCCTGTTTCAGTATTAAGTGGCGACAATAATTACGCTGAAAATTATTTGAAAAAACAATTGCAGCGTCCCATTGCTTATCATTTTAATCAATCACCTCAAGCAAAATTGGCTTATATAGAATCATTACAGTTAAGTGGTAAAGAAGTGATGATGGTAGGGGATGGCTTAAATGATGCAGGGGCTTTAAGTAAGAGCAATGTGGGTATTGCAGTGGTAGATAATACCATCCAGTTTTCTCCAGCCAGTGATGCGATTATGTTGTCTAATCAACTCCCCTTATTAGATCAATATATGAAAGCAGCTAAATGGTCTAAGAATTTAATTAAAACGACTTTTGTTATTTCTACTTTATATAATGTAGTAGGATTGTACTTCTCTGTAACCGCACAAATGTCTCCATTAGTAGCGGCTATTCTAATGCCTTCGAGCACTTTTACCATTGTTATTTCTACGATGTTGGGAGCTGCGCTTATTGAAAAATTTTGTTTTAAAAATATTTCTGACCTCAAAAATATCCATCAATGATTGTAATTGTTTTTTTACTCATCATTAGCCTTTTAGTTGCATCTGGATTCCTGGTTGCATTTATATGGGGTTCTAAAACAGGACAGTTTGATGATCATTTTACACCAGCGAATAAAATCTTATTTGACCAAACCAATCAACCAACAGAGAATAAATAAAAAACCATGCAGTTAGAAAAATTCAGTTTCGACAATTCCATCGTCCGGAAATTTGCTTTTGCCACTGTTTTGTGGGCAATAGTAGGGATGCTGGTTGGGGTAATTATTGCTTTTCAGCTAGCTTATCCCGCCCTCAATTTAGGTATATCCTATACTAGTTTTGGACGATTAAGACCATTGCATACCAATGCGGTCATTTTTGCATTTGTGGGCAACGGTATTTACACCGGCGTATATTATATGATGCCCCGGTTACTCAAAACCAGTATGTGGAGTAAAGCCCTTGGGTTGGTCCATTTCTGGGGCTGGCAGTTAATCATTGTTGCAGCAGCAGTAACACTTCCTTTGGGTTTAACACAAGGAAAGGAATATGCTGAACTAATTTGGCCGATTGATATTGCTATTACGCTTATTTGGGTAGTATTTGGTATCAATATGTTTGCAACCATTTTAACCAGAAGAGAAAGACATTTATATGTTGCCATCTGGTTTATCATTGGTACTTGGGTAACTGTTGCATTATTGCATATTGTAAACTCTTTTTCATTGCCTACTTCTATGACGCATAGTTATAGTTGGTATGCAGGGGTTCAAGATGCATTGGTACAGTGGTGGTATGGACATAATGCGGTTGCATTTTTCTTGACTACCCCTATGTTGGGTATTATGTATTATTTTGTTCCTAAAGCAGCTGGTAGACCAGTCTATTCATACAAGTGGAGTATCATTCACTTTTGGGCTTTGATCTTTATTTATATTTGGGCAGGTCCTCACCACTTGTTATATACCGCTCTACCTGATTGGGCGCAATCATTGGGTGTGGTATTTAGCATAATGCTGATCCTTCCAAGTTGGGGAGGTATGTTAAACGGAATTTTCACTTTACGTGGAGCTTGGGATAAGGTTAAAGAAGATCCCATTTTGAAAATGTTCATCGTGGCATTAACCTGTTATGGTATGAGCACTTTTGAAGGTCCAATGCTTTCACTTAAGAACGTAAATGGATTTGCACACTATACCGATTGGATTGTTGCACACGTTCACGTAGGAGCGCTTGGATGGAACGGCTTCTTGATTTTTGGTATGTTGTACTGGTTAGTTCCTAGAATTTACAATACCAAATTGCATTCTGTTAAAATGGCCAATACCCATTTCTTAATTGGAACCGTTGGTATATTATTATATGCTATTCCTATGTATTGGGCTGCTATTTCTCAAGCCTTAATGTGGAAACAGTTTACTCCGGAAGGACAATTAAAGTTTCAGTTTTTAGAAACAGTTACCCGTATCATTCCTATGTATATTTTAAGAGGATTGGGTGGTACCATCTATTTAGTAGGAGTTATCATCATGGTAGTTAACTTAATTAGAACTGCAAAAGCCGGATCATTTGTTTCCGAAGAATTTGGGGAAGCACCTGCACTAGCAGCACAACCAATGCCAGAAGGAAAAGCGTACTGGCACTCTATTATTGAAAGAAGACCGGTACAAATGTTGGTGATGAGTTTGATTGTAGTGTCTGTTGGAGGTGCTATAGAAATCATTCCTACATTCATTGTGAAGGAAAATGTGCCAACCATTAGTACGGTTAAACCTTATACTCCACTTGAATTACAAGGTAGAGATATTTATATCAGAGAGGGTTGTTATACTTGTCATTCACAAATGGTTCGTCCATTTAGAGATGAAGTTGCTCGATATGGCGATTATTCTAAAGCTGGTGAATCAGTTTATGATCATCCATTTCAGTGGGGTAGTAAGCGGACAGGGCCAGATTTGGCTCGCCAAGCAAATAAATACCCTAACAGTTGGCATTACAGGCATATGAATGATCCTGAAGAAATTTCTCAAGGTTCAATTATGCCTCCTTATCCATGGTTATTAGACAATGATTTAGATATCAGTACTACTCCGGGTAAAATCAGGGCAATGCAAACATTAGGTGTTCCTTATCCAGAGGGCTATGATCAAAAAGCAAATAACGATTTGAAAATGCAAGCAGATGAAATTGCTGCAGATTTAAATGCCAATAGAATCAAAGCAAAGAGCGGAAAAGAAATCATTGCATTGATTGCTTATTTGCAAAGATTAGGTGCCGACTTAAAGAAAGCACCTGAAGCAGAAATTAAAACATTACACTAAAATTCATTTGTATGAAGTTTAAAAATTATGTAACCAGTATTGAAAACGTCAATATCTATCCAATGGTTTCCTTGGTCATATTTACGGTATTTTTTGCTGTGGTTACTTGGTATGTTTTATCTGCCAACAAAGAAAAAATGGAAAAGAATAGCCAAATTCCGATCAATGACTGATAAAAAATTATATATGTTAACTAGTATATCTTATTTCAAAAATCAAAAAGCATTGATGCAAAAATTGCTCTTGCTTTTATTGGGCAGCTTAGCTGCGAATATTATTTGGGCCCAAGATGCTGCTAAAGAAGTGGCTCCTGTTGCTAAGGAAGTGTTTTATGATTCAACTGTTGCCTATGTATTGGTTACAGTAATTGGTTTATTAGCAGTTGTTATTTTTATGCTAGGGAATGTATTTATCCTAGCAATTAAAAATAAAATAGAACAAGAAAAACAAAGTGGGGCTTCAAAAGCTGCTGTATTAACTGGATTATTTGTATTGATTTCTGCTGGATCATTGTTTGCTCAATCTGCCAATATTCCTGCAGGAACTAAAACTGTTGTATCGGAAACCATCATACAAATGTTGGCATTTGTAGTGGTCTTGGAAATGATTATCATCGTTTATTTTGCCAATGGTATCAGAAGCTTTTTGAAAAAAGAAGCCATTCAAACTGCTGTGGCCGCAGGAGCTGCTCCTGTTGTAGAAAAAGAAAAAATAGCTTGGTTTGATCGTTTGTACAATAGAAATACCAAAGAGGATATTGCCCGTTTAGATTTAGGACATGACTACGATGGTATTAAAGAATTAGACAATGAAGTGCCTGTTTGGTGGAGATGGGGATTTGCCATTAGTTTAATTTTTGGAATAGTTTATTTATACAATTATCATGTTGCGGGAACCAAACCTTTGCAACAAGCAGAATTAGCCATGGATATGGAACAGGCTGCTATTCAACAAGCTGCTTATCTAGAAAAATCGGCTAATAATGTAGATGAGAACACCGTTAAAATGATGAGTGCCGATGATATTGCAAAAGGTAAGGAATTGTATATTAAGCCAGGGGCTTGCGCAACTTGTCATGCCGAAAATGGAAGTGCCATTGTGAATGGGGCTCCTGGAATTGGACCTAATTTAACCGATGATTACTGGTTACACAAAGGAGACATTAAAGCCATATTTTATTCAATCAAATATGGCTGGCCAGAAAAAGGCATGAAGAGCTGGAAAGACGATTATTCCCCTATACAAATTGCACAGATTGCCAGTTATGTGAAGTCTTTGCAAGGAACGAATCCTCAGCCAGCTAAGGAGAAGCAAGGAGAATTGTTTGTAGAGGCTGGTGCTGCACCAGCAGTAGCGGATACAACTACCGCGCCTGCAATGAAGTAAGTTGGTTAAATAAATATTATGAGTGAGTCGAAACAAGCAGATTTTAGGAGTTTACATTCAACTGTTGACAATAAGGGAAAAAGAAACTGGGTACATGCTTTGCAACCCAAAGGAAAACTATACCAATACAGAACTTACTTAAGTTATGTTTATGTGTTGTTGTTCTTTTCGATGCCATTTATTCGGATAGATGGTAACCCTTTGTTTCAGTTCAATATACCGCAAGGAGAATTTACTTTTTTCGGCTCACTCTTTACACCACAAGACTTTATTATGTTTGGGTTGGGCATGATTATTTTCATGCTCTTCATTGTCATCTTCACGTTGATTTATGGTCGTTTCTTTTGTGGATGGGTTTGCCCCCAAACCATATTCATGGAAATGATTTTTCGGAAAATTGAGTACTTCATTGAGGGGGATGGTAATAAGCAAAAAATAAATAATGGGAAAAAGTGGACTACGGAATTGTATGTCAGAAAAACCATTAAGCATATTGTTTTTTTAGCGCTCAGTTTTGCAATTTCAAATACCTTCTTGGCTTATATCATCGGAACAGATCAGTTGTTTAAAATCATCACCGATCCATTATCTGAGCATATTGGTGGTTTTATTGCCATCATTTTTTTCACATTAGTCTTTTATACTGTATATGCATTTGTTAGAGAAATTGTTTGTACGGTTATTTGTCCTTATGGTAGATTACAAGGCGTATTATTAGATAAGAATTCTATTGTGGTTGCTTATGATTATTTGAGGGGGGAA
Organism: Synechococcus sp. UW140; assembly: GCA_943371295.1. Classification (GTDB taxonomy): domain Bacteria; phylum Bacteroidota; class Bacteroidia; order Chitinophagales; family Chitinophagaceae; genus Sediminibacterium. The sequence goes on from CALRUG020000028.1 coordinate 11,699, forward strand.
CCTAGAAATAAAAAGAAAACCACAGATGGTGCAGGAGATTGTATTGATTGTGGGATGTGCGTGAATGTATGTCCTACCAATATCGATATTAGAAACGGTACCCAGTTGGAATGTGTGAACTGTACTGCTTGTATTGATGCATGTAATATGATGATGAAGAAAGTGAATAAGCCAGAAAACTTAATCACTTTTGCTTCTGAAAATCAAATTGCTTCTGGTAAGAAATTCGAATTTACTTATAGAATCAAAGCCTATTCAGGTGTTCTTGTCATACTAATGGTTTTATTGGGTATCTTGATTGTTACTAGAACTACTTTTGACGCTACTATCTTGCGTGTGCCAGGTCAGGGTATGCAAGAGAATAAAGATGGTACCATTAGTAACCTGTTCAGAATTAAAGTAACCAATAAGAGCAATAGGGATCTACCTTATCGATTAGTGGCAACCAACCCTGATGTAAAAATCGAACGAATTGGTCAAACCTTAGATACATTGAGAGGTAGACAATTGGCCGAGGAAACTTTTTTCATTAAGGTAGACAGCAATAAGATTAAGAATAGGAAAGAGGAATATGAAATTAAATTACTGAGTGGCAATAAAGTAATTACCACCAAGAAAGCCATTTTTATTAGTGACCTTTAATTAAAGAAAATGAATTGGGGATATAGAATTGTAGTTGCATTTGGACTAGGCGTTGCCTTTATTTTATTTCTGGTATGGAAAACCATGCAGGTGGATATTGAAATGGTGGAATCCAATTACTATGAAAAGGAAATGGCTTTTAATGGTAAGTTAGAAGCTACAGCCAATGCAAAGGCATTGACCACCAAAATCACTGTTGAAAATAAAGGTCAACAAATCCTTTTAACAATTGATTCAACAACTGCTGCTGCAATTACAAAAGCAGAAGTACACTTTTATAATCCTGCATCTGAAAAATCAGATAAGAAACTAGCTATTCAACCGTCTAATAATGGCCTTTATTATTTTCCAGCGGCTTCTTTTAATAAAGGAAAGTATATTGCCAAAATAAGTTTTACCAGTGCGGGTAAAAACTATTATGCAGAAGAAGTGATTTTTATTCCTTAATTATGGAAGTACTCTTGATATCTGGGTTTGTACTTGGCTTTGCTGGGAGTGTTCACTGTATAGGAATGTGTGGACCATTGGCCTTGTCATTACCCTTTCAAGTTTTTCGTGGTTTATATAAATGGTTGGCCGTTGGCTTTTATAATATTGGAAGGGTATTTACCTATATTGGAATTGGGTTAGCAGCAGGATTATTGGGTAGGGGAGTCAATTGGTTTGGGTTTACCCAAATTGTTTCAATAGTGCTTGGTCTGGTTATCGTTTTCTCCGTTTTATTGCCCCGATTATTTCCGCAAACATCATTGCCTTTATTAAAAGGGTTTAAGCAATGGCAAATCAATACCATGCAGAAAATCATGTTGAAACAGTCGGCAGGTTGGATGTTTGTTTTTGGGTTATTAAATGGTTTGTTACCCTGTGGATTAGTATATACAGCAATTGCAGCTTCTCTAGTAGCACATAATATATATGAGTCGATGTTGTTTATGGGATTTTTTGGAATAGGGACCATTCCAGCGATGATATTATTAGTGGCTGCTGCTCAGTATTTACCCCAAAAAATAAGGAACCAATTTAGAAAACTGGTTCCTGTATTTACTTTTATTATAGGTTGTTTGCTTATTCTTCGCGGATTAAATTTAGATATTCCCTTTGTTAGTCCTTATTTAAATTCGGCTATACAAGGAACAGATGCCATCCATTGTTCGCACTAAGCATTTTGAACGAACCAACCTAAATGGCCGTTATAGTTGCGCAACCCACATTTTTCTTGCTCCTTCCTTTCCCCAATCTTTTAAGGCTTTGGATAATTCAGTAGTTAACTGAGTACGACCAATTTGTTTTCCTTTTTGCTTTGCGTTTAGCTCTCCCACAGTGGGAGTTACTAATTCTAGTTTAGTTGCAAACCAAGTGGTATTCAATCTGGGAACAGCTAATCCTAGTATCATTCCAGGAAGACCACCAAAGCTTTCTGGGCCGGCACTTACCGGAATTTGATCGGTATAAAAAGCAACTACATACACTGAATCACAAATTTTGGTAACCGCTTTTCTGCATTCAAAGCCAGCAATTTCTCTGGTTTCATCTGCAATTTTCCATTCCCAAGTGCGGCTACTGTCTTTGATTAAGTAAGTGTTTTCAAATACCTCTTTTTGACTAATGGAAATCCCTTTTTTTAAGTCTTGCATGCTTACATCAGTATCAACAGGTTTAGTGCCCCACATATATTTATTGTTGGGATTCTCCTTTGCCAATTTGTACACCGATTTTTCTGTAGTAAACTTAAGTTCGTACATATCGGAAACAAATTTGGGTATTTGTTTGAGCATTTCAGCTGTCCACATATTTTCCCCTTCATCTAGAATAGGAGCATGTTGATTGACTCTTTTTTCAAACTCTATTCTACCAGATTGGATGAATTGAACCTGTGCATTCACTTGAAATGCAACGAGAATAATTACTAGTATAAAGATTATCTTTTTCATATTAAAATCCTTCATTGGGTTTGCCATTTTTGCTGAAATTCCAAATTAAAGAAAATAAGAAATAGCGTTGAATGGTTTGGTTAGTGCTTTCAGTGATAAAGTTGCTGGATGCATTTCTGTTGATACCCAGGTTTTGGTTAAACAAGTCGTTAACCGATGCTTTAATTTCCCATTGATCATTTTTAGAAATTACTTTTCTGATAGATGCATTTACGATATAAACATCTCTTTGATCTGCAAATACTGCTGTCTTTTCGTAAATATTTGCATTTAAATCAAAATCGATATAGGTCTTTACTTTTTTCAATTTAAACTGTAGATTGGCATATGCATTGTAAGACCAGAACTTTGTACTGATATCTGGACGAATAGAAGTAGTTGAGTTATTTCGAACTGCACTTCCATAGGCGTAAAAATTAATCCATTTATCACCCCAGTAACCCATGTTAATGCTGAAATCAGTAGCCCTGTTTTTAGTTATATTATCAATGCCATTTACCCTATTAGCAAATTGATTAACCCTAGGTCCAATATCAATTCCGACATTAAAGGATGGAATAATTTCAAACCCATAACCGATCCTTCCACTCAAGCTATAATTGCCGGCAACGTTAATGGCTTGATTAATTCTTCTACCTTGGTTGTCTACAAAGCTAGAATTGGAAATAGCATTTTCTGTTTTAGAAAAGTTGACATTAAAGCTGATTCTTCTGCTTTTCAATACCTTATAATCTGAACCTCCTAAGTTAAATTGGTGTACAAAAGACTGCTTTAGATCTGGGTTACCAATGGTCAAATTAAGTGGGTCAATATTATCAATGATGGGTTGTATTTGTGAAAGAGAAGGGTTCCTAGTTGATCCATTATAAGAAAAATTAAATCTCCGTTGTTGTTTAGGCGTATAATTGAATGTTACTGCAGGAATAAAGTTGTTGAAAACAACATTGCGATCTGTTTTTTTAACCAAATCATTTAGTCGATAATTCACAGTTCCTAATCCAGTTCCAATAGAGAAATTGAATTTCTTAACATTGTATCGAATATTGACACTACCATTGTGACCGGTTGTATTGAATATAAAATGGTTACTCAATGTGTCTACCAGGTTCTCATATTTGTTATTGGCCGTATTCTTTGCAAAGGTGTTGCGTTCTGCATCATTTCTACTTACACTCAATTTATAGTTCAATACCAAAAAAGTGTTTTTCCAAAGTGGCTCTGTATAATTGATGGTAGAGTTGATGGTAGTGGCAATTTGTTTATTTGTTTTTTGTTGGTCAACCAAATCTCTTCTAACCAAATTACCAAAAGCATCATAAAAAGTATTGTCTGCTGTTAGGAACCCATCATCAGCTCGGTCATTGTAGTTGATTTCGTTGTTCCATGAAATGGTACGGCCGGCTTTTTTAAACCTTTTGCGATAAAATATAGTTGAATTCATTGTTTTGTTTTCATCTATAGTAGAAGTAAGTCTATTGCTCTGGTTCAATAAAATGCTATCACTTGTGATAGTACGACCTAAATAATTAGATGCCATATTGCTATTGACAATGGACCCTCTTGCGGTAACTTTTAATGAACTACTCGAATCAATCTGCCACTCATAAGTACTGGTAATTTTGTTCCTTTTTCTGCTACTCACTTGGTCTTGGACACTGGTACTAATCAAATCTGCGCCAGGTAAAATGTTTTGGGTTTTATTCGTGTTGATTCCACTTACATCCAATTGATTATATTGGTAAGTATTATTCGAATTGTGCTTGTCTTTATTCCATTTATTACTAAAATGGAAGCCACCCGTTACCGATCTTGGGAAACCAGTTCCCCAACTGAATTCATCGCCTGAACCCCACATCATGATGCCACCATCATCTGTAACTTCAGTGGTCATATTGGTATTGCCTCCGTAGTTTTGGTTTTCGTTCCAATTCAAAGATTCAAATTTGGTATTGTCAGTAGTAAGGTATCCTGATATTTTTCTCTTGCCTTTGAAGGAATTGGCTAATAATTTTCCATACCTATATTTATCAAAATCACTACCTGCTTCGGCTTTACCGAAATAACCTTTCTTTTTGTCTTCTTTTAAAGTGAGGTTGAGTGTTTTAATTTTTTGACCATCATCAATTCCAGTAAATACAGCCTGATCACTTTTTTTATCAAATGCCTGTACTTTATCTACTGCATCTGCTCTTAAATTTTTTGTAACAACTGCTGGGTCATCACTAAAGAACTCTTCTCCGTCCACCAATACTTTTTGCACTCTTTCCCCTTGTGCAGTAATTTCCCCTTTGCTGTTTACTTGAATGCCGGGCATTTTGCGCAACAACTCTTGCACATCTGCGTTGGCACTCACTTTGAAACTGTCTGCTTTGTATTCGGTGGTGTCTCCCTTCATTCGTATAGACCCAATGGTTTGTTTTACAATGACTTCTTGAAGCAATGTAGCTTTAGTAATCACTGGAATTTTTCCTAAATCGGTTATACCATTTGTTGTAGTGATAATGTCAACGTAATCAGCATAAGCTGGATAAGTAACCATTACAATGTATTTACCTGCTGTTAAATTGGGTAAATCAAAATTGCCTTCTTTGTTTGTTCTGGTAAACTTTACTAATACAGAGTCTTTGGCTCTAAGTACTGATACTACTGCATTTGAAAGGTTTTGTTTATTTAAAGTATCTGTTACCATACCCTTAATAGAACCTTGTTGTGCAAAAGTGTTGGAGAGAGAAGCTAAAATAAATAGCCCAATCAGTGTTAGTTTGGTCATAAATGCAGTTAATTCGTCTTTAGATGAATTTTGTTGTAAATTCCATAAAACTTATGACAGAAATTTTCCATTCGTCATATTTTTCTGTTAAATAAATTATTAATATGTCTGATGCTCCTATAAGAAATAAGAAAAAGGTAAAAGTTGTAAAGGCCGAAGAAAAAAAATATGAAGACATACATTTTGTTGATACTCAACAAGCTGTATGGAATTATTCTTTGTTCACTGAAGAAGCAATACGCAATTTTCAAAACGGCACTCACTATAGTTTGTATGAGTATTTTGGAAATAAGCAAATTGAAGTATTAAATACAAAAGGAACTTATTTTGCAGTATGGGCCCCCAATGCAACGTTTATTTCAGTAACAGGTTATTTTAATAATTGGGACAAAACCAGCCATCCGCTGAAAGTAAGATTAGATAACTCTGGTATTTGGGAAGGCTTTATTCCTAATGTATTAGAAGGGGAAGCATACAAGTATCATATTCATGGATTCAATGGAATCAAATTAGATAAAGGAGATCCATTTGCACATTTTTGGGAGAAGCGACCATTTACGGCATCCATTACTTGGCAAACCCATTATGAATGGAAGGACCAAGAATGGATGAAAAATAGAAAGACAAAAAACTCATTAAAGAGTCCTTACTCAGTGTATGAAGTGCACTTGGCCAGTTGGATGCGCCCAGATAAAAACGATGAAGAGTCTTATAATACTTATGAACAGATTGCAGAACGCATGGTGCCTTATGTAAAGGAAATGGGTTTCACGCATGTAGAGTTTATGCCTGTGATGGAACATCCATTCGATGGGAGCTGGGGCTACCAAGGCACGGGCTATTTTGCGCCAACGTCGCGGTTTGGATCCCCGCAGGGATATGCCTATTTAGTAGATGCTTTTCACCAAGCAGGTATTGGAGTGATACTCGATTGGGTACCTTCACATTTTCCTTATGATGCACATGGGTTATTCATGTTTGATGGCACGCATACGTATGAATATGCAGACATGCGCAAAGGTTATCATCCCGATTGGAATTCGTATATTTTCAATTACAAACGTGGAGAAGTCAAATCTTTTTTAATCAGTAGTGCGCGTTTTTGGTGCGATCAGTTTCATACCGATGGTATTCGCGTTGATGCAGTAAGTTCTATGTTAAGGTTGGATTATAGCCGCGGCCAAGGTCAGTGGGAGCCGAATGAATACGGAGGTAATGGCAATTTAGAAGCCATTGATTTTATTCGAGATTTGAATGAAACACTCTATAGAGATTTTCCAGATATTCAAACCATAGCAGAAGAAGCCACCGATTGGCCGAAGATCAGTAAACCTACTTTTGAAGGAGGGCTTGGTTTTGGTATGAAATGGATGATGGGTTGGATGCACGATACATTGGACTATTATAAAATGGATCCAATTTTCAGGCAATTTCATCAAGATAAATTCTCCTTTAGTATGATGTATTACTATGATGAGAATTTTATGTTACCCTTAAGTCATGATGAAGTAGTGCATGGCAAGAGCCCCATGTTGTATAAAATGCCAGGAGATGAATGGCAGAAATTTGCGAACCTACGCATACTTTACACTTATATGTTTACCCATCCAGGTGCTAAGTTATTGTTCATGGGAAATGAATTTGGTGCTACCAATGAGTGGAATTATAAATCTGAATTACAATGGGATTTATTGCAACATCCCAGTCATGGCGGAATGAAATATTGTGTGCAACAACTCAATCAGTTATACCAAGCAGAACCTGCTTTATACGAAAAACAGTTTGAGCCTGGCGGTTTTGAATGGGTTGATTTAAACCACCGGTCTGATTCGGTGATGGTTTACAAGCGCAAGGGTAAAAAAGAAAAAGATGATGTGATAGTCATTTTAAATGTAACTCCTGTGGTAAGGCATGATTGGGAAATTTATGTGCACGGAAAAGGAAAGTGGGCTGAAATATTCAATAGTGATAGTAAGGAGTTCTGGGGTACAGGCGACGTGTATAATCCAACCATTCAAAGCAAGCTGGTAGATAAGCCATCTAAATGTTATCAGTTAAAAGTGCATCTACCGGCATTAGGAGCTGTTGTATTGCGATAAAGAATGATGAACGGTTGTAACATTCTTTTTTGTATTTCGTTTAACACAAAAAACAAATATGAAAAAGATATTACTGCTTGCTTCTATTGTTCTTCTAGCAATAGGTACTTATGCTCAAAAAACAGTTGCTGAATCCAATGCACAAAAAAGATCTATAAAGTCTTTCCATAGTATTGACGTGTCATCTGGAATTAAAGTGATTCTTACGCAAAGTGATAAAGAAGAATTGGCTGTTGCTGCAGGCGATCCTGCTTATTTAGAATATATTGAAACTACCGTAAAAGATGGTGTATTAAAAATTACCAGAGATCAAGATTGGAAATTTTGGAACCAATGGAAGAATTGGAAAGTAACGGTGTATTTATCTTATAAGGATTTGAAGTCTATCAAAGCCAATAGTGGTGCACATATCAGCGGATCTGATTTAAGTTTCAATAACCTAGATGTGAAAATGAGTAGTGGTGCTTTTGCAGAACTTTCAGGAACGGTGAATGCACTTAGTGTAGATGCCAGCAGTGGTGCGATGTTTAAGGGATATGAATTGTCTGCCAAAACCTGTGATGGTGAAAGTTCTAGCGGTGGTGGGGTACAAGTAAATGTTTCAAAAGAGTTGAATGCAAAAGCCAGCAGTGGTGGTTCTATTCGTTATAAAGGCGAAGGCTTAATTCGTGATATTAAAGTGGGTAGTGGAGGAACAGTGAAGCGTTCATAAATTATAAAGGGAGCTGTATGCAAAATACAGTTCCCTTACCTAGTTCACTGTTTTGTATAAATAAATATCCATTGTGGTATTGTTCTATGATGCGCTTGCTTAACGATAAGCCAATTCCCCAGCCTCGTTTTTTTGTAGTAAAGCCTGGCTGAAATACTTTTCTCCATTGATTATTCGGGATTCCCTTTCCACTGTCTTTTACTAGAATATTGAGTTGATTGCTTTCTTGGGTCATGGTTATTTGAATACTGCCTTTGCCATCCATGGCATCGAGCGCATTCTTCAATAAATTTTCGATGACCCAGTCAAATAAAGTAGGAGAGAGTAAGCAGTTTAATTCAGTGGTATTGGTCGGATCTAATGCAAAAACCACCTGCTCACTGCTTCTTTTTTTCATATAATCCATCACCAACCGAATACGATCAAATGGATTACATAATTCAGTTTTGGGTGTACTGCCTATTTTGCCAAAACGATCGGTAATCAATTGTAAACGATTGATGTCTTTGGCTATTTCATTCGCAATTTCTTTGCTGTCTTCTTTTTCTTTTAATATTTCTAGCCATCCTTCTAAACTACTCACTGGTGTACCCAATTGGTGAGCCGTTTCTTTTGCCATGGAAGCCCAGAGCTGGTTCTGGCCGCTTTTGTAGCGAGTGCGCAAAGAGTAAATAACAATCAGCACAAACATGATTACTAAGAGTAATTGCACAATAGGATACCATTTGGCTTCTCTTAATAATTTGCTTTCTCCATAGTAATAACGGATGGTATTGGAGTCACCTGCTTTTAATTTTACTTCAATAGGTGTTTTACTGTATAATTTAAACTCTTTTAAGCGTTGCAATAAATAGTTGGAATCTGCTGCTATTTTTAGCTCATCAATATTCACATAATTCCCCGTTGGTTGGTCTTGTTCGTCGGTTTCAATAATGGGAATACTTTTATTCTCCGTAATAATTTTTGATGCTAAATTGATTGAAACAGAATCGGTTGAATTAAGGATGGTTCTTTCTGCTTCTACCCATGATTCTACTGCGGCTCTTTCTTTGCTAGCTATTTGTTGCGCAATGTATTGCGAATACACAATAGTGCCACTTACAATTAGGATAGCCATTAAAAATAATGCGTTGGTAAAATTGAACCAGCTTTTAAACATGCTACTAAAATACACTTTTGATTGAGTTATTGGTCACTATTGCCCAAAATGGGATTGGCCCCAAATAAAGAAACCGCCCCATTTGTTTGGAGCGGCTCTTTACACGATTGCTTGCTTAAACTAACTAACGAACTTCTTCCTTTTCGACTAACTGAATAGTCCACCTTTTTTCAAAGTCTTTACACCTTGGCCTATTTTAAACCCATTGTTGTAAATCTCAATTTTATAATCACCTTCTTTGTAAGCATCTTTTTGTTTCCAATCAAAACTTACAGGAATCACTTTGTTTTGCTCATAGTTTACCGATACTTTATTGGTATAAGGACGGCTTCCATCTTCTCTGGTATTGAAATTGGCTCCTTCGGTGATTACTTTTCCATCAGGTGCGGTAACTACTACATAAAAATCTTTGGTGCCAGAAGGGGTGATTCTGTTTTCATCAATTACAAATGAAATTCTGATCAGGTCTGCGCGTTTTGCAGTAGTTGTTTCTTTTTCTTTTCCTGCCCCTTTGATATTGATGGCATTGATGCCAATATTAGATGCATGTAGGGTTGATGCTACGTCTACTTTTTCTTCTAATTGTTTTTTCTCGCTTCTAGTAGTATTTAAATTACTCTCTAAATTTTGCTTTTCAGATGTCAACTGTGTTTTCTCTGTATTCAATTGCTCATTGGCAGTGGTTAATTGTTGGTTCTCGCCTTTCAATTGTTGTATCTCTGCGAATAATCCATCAATTTTTCCATTCAATTCTCCAATCAATTGTTTGGCTTCTGCTAATTCCTTTGCAGTTGCATTACGCTTCTTTAGAATTGAACCAATATTGCCTTTTAGTTTTTGGATATCTGCATTTTTTTCTGCTAAATCTCCTTGGAGTTCAAGGTTGTCTTTGGTTAATGAGTCTGCTTTTGCAGATACATTCATAAACTCTTGTTGAATCGCTAACCTTGCACTGTCTACGTTGCTGATTTTGGTTTCTAAGCCAATAATGGTCTCTTTGGTTTGGCTCTTATCATAGAAAATATAGCCCCAAGTTAGCACCAATGCTGCTATTAATATTCCGTAAATGGTTTTGCGGTTATCTGGTGCACCGCCATTGTTTACTGTACTCATATAAATGGTTTTTTAAGATGTTGATTGCTTCTGTGCACTTATTTTCCAAAATCGTGCCAAAACTTCAAAAAGAACAAATTTTGTGTACAAAAAAGCGGTTCCCAATATGGAAAATCCTATTGGGTGCAGCATCTTTGCGGCATGTCTGCGGAGAAAATTTTATCTGATTGGAAAAAAAATAGCTTCAAGCCCGTTTATTGGTTAGAAGGGGAGGAAGCTTATTTTATTGATACTTTAGTAGATTATGCAGAGAAAAAGATATTGACTGAAGCAGAAGCAGAATTTAATTTGTCCATTTTTTATGGAAAAGATGCAGACTGGACCGAAGTAGTGAATGCTTGTAAAAAATATCCCATGTTTGGGGATAAGCAAGTGGTGCTGTTGAAAGAAGCCCAGCAAATGAAAGATGTGGAGAAATTGCTCGGCTATATTGAACAGCCTTTAAGTTCTACCATTTTTATAGTAAGTCATAAAGAGAAAAAGTTAGACGGTCGCGGTAAATTGGCTGCTGCGCTTAAGAAGAGTAAAGCGGAAGTATTCACCACAAAAAAATTATACGATAATCAATTGCCTGATTGGGCTGGTCAAATGGTGAAAAACCATGGGCTGACTATTTCTCCTAAAGCCTTGGTGATTTTGGTAGATCATATTGGCAACGATTTAAGCCGAATTGAAAATGAAATTGAAAAGCTCATGCTCAATTTGGGTGCTCGTAAAACAATTACCGAAGACGATGTAGAAAATTTTATTGGAGTGAGCAAGGAGTTCAATGCATTTGAATTACAAGCTGCCATTGCACAACGTGACTTGGCTAAAAGCATTCGCATCATCCAGTATTTTGAATCGAACCCCAAAGCCGGTCCCATTCAACTGGTGTTACCTTCTGTATTTAATTTCTTCAGCAAATTATATGTGTTGCTTTCTTTGAAAGATGCCAATGAAAGCAGCGCTGCGGCGGCGTTGGGTGTTTCTCCATTTTTTATAAAAGATTATTACGCCGCCGCGCGCAAGTATGATTTTCCTTCGGTAGAAAGAGTATTGCTTTTATTGCACGAATACAATTTAAGAAGCTTGGGCGTGCACAATGGATCGGCTAATGATGCAGGACTCATGAAAGAATTAGTTGTAAAAATCATGGCATAGCATCGAACTCGCGCAATGTTTGAAGATGCTAATGAGAAGATAAGGCCAGTATCGCTTGGGTTCTATCCGCATTCAATTGCGCTTTCAATTCATCTAGCCCATTGAACTTCACTTCGCCGCGAAGAAAATGTTCTATGCGAATCACTAGTTTTTTGCCGTAGATATCTCTATTAAAATCAAAAATATTTACTTCAATCACGCGTTTTTTGCCATCCACCGTAGGACGAACGCCAATATTCATCATACCCGTAAAAGATTCATCATCCATTGAAATGGAAACAGCATACACACCATTGGCAGGAATCAATTTCTCTTCGCTGCTGATATGCATATTGGCGGTAGGAAATCCAATGGTACGGCCAATCTTATTGCCTTCTACCACCAGTCCTTCAAAAAAATAAGGGTACCCTAAAAAATGATTGGCAGTATCAATATCATTGTTCAACAATGCTTCTCTAATGCGAGTAGAACTGATGACCACTTGATTCAGCATCTCTTCTGAAATTTCCTTCACTTCAAATCCTAGTTCGCGGCCATATTGTTCCAGCAAGTGATAATCCCCCGTTCTGCCTTTACCAAATCGATGATCGTAACCTATAATAATCACGCTTGGGTTAAAATATTTGAACAAAAAGTCACGAATATAATCGTCGGCAGTTTGGTTGGAAAAAGCATGATCAAAAGGAATTACCACCAAGTGATCAATCCCTGCTTGATCTAATAACTGAATTTTTTCGGTTAGGGTATTAATGAGTTTGATATCGCCCGGAACCGAGGAAACAATTTTTCTAGGATGAGGATGGAAAGTGATGATTACCGTCTCCCCATTTACCCTTGCAGCTTCGGTCTTCATTTGTTGTAATATCTGTTGGTGGCCTTGGTGTACGCCATCAAAAGTACCAATGGTAATGACCGCATGGTTAAAATGGGGTAGAGAGGGGGCTAATTCACGATGTACCTTCATAATCAGGCGCAAAAGTAAGTACTCCAAGGCAAAGTTCCTTCCCTTTGCATACCCCCTTTTTGTACCTTTGCGCCAATTCTATACATAATAAAAAGCGATACATGTCTTTATATGCTCAACGAGGGGTTTCTGCTCAAAAGGAAGAAGTACACCAAGCCATTCAAAAATTAGATCAGGGATTATACGCCCATGCTTTTTGTAAAATCTATCCCGACTTTTTATGCAATGACCCAGCATGGGTAAATATTATGCATGCAGATGGAGCGGGTACCAAAAGTATTTTGGCATATCTGTATTGGAAAGAAACCGGCGATTTATCGGTTTGGAAAGGAATTGCACAAGACGCAGTAGCCATGAATTTAGACGATTTGCTTTGTGTAGGAGTAACCGATCAACTCTTGTTTTCAAGCACCATCGATCGCAACAAATTATTGATCAATGGAGATATTTTAGAAGCCATTATTAACGGTACACAAGAATTCTTTAATACACTCAAAACCTATGGGGTGAATATTCATTACCTAGGAGGCGAAACCGCTGATGTTGGAGATGTAGTGAGAACCGTTGCAGTGAATGGTACCATGACTTCGAGATGGCCAAAAAATAAATTAATCACCAACGATTTAATTGCAGAAGGAGATGTGATTGTTGGTTTTGCAAGTGCAGGTAAAGCGAATTATGAAACGGAATACAATAGTGGATTAGGTAGCAATGGATTAACCAGTGCAAGACATGATGTATTAGACAAAATGTATGCTCGCCAATATCCTGAATCCTTTGAGCCCAAGTTGCAAGACAAAGTGGTTTACATTGGTAAAAACAAAATGTCGGACACCATTAATATTGGTGGAAAGCATATTTCTATTGGAAAGCTTTTATTGTCTCCTACCAGAACCTATGCGCCTTTAATGAAACAATTATTAGATCAACATTTTGATCAAATACATGGAGTAATTCATTGCAGTGGCGGAGGTCAAACCAAGTGCATGAAATATTTGCCGAAGCCCTTGCATATTGTTAAAGATAATTTGTTTACCCCTCCACCTGTTTTTGAATTAATCAGAGAAAATTCAGGTGCAGATTGGAGAGAAATGTACCAGGTATTTAATATGGGACATCGCTTAGAAATTTTCACCAATGAAGCTGCTGCTAATCAAATGATTGAAGCTGCAGCAGGCTTGGGAATTGAAGCACAAATTGTGGGAAAGGTAGAAGCAGCTAAAGCGGGCCATTCCTCTTTATTGCTGAAAGGTTCCTTTGGTGAAGTATCTTATCAATATTAACGATTGCTTATTGGCGGAGCACTTATATTTGTAATACTATATTATGTACAATATGTCTGAAACAGTAGTCTCTTTAAAGAATGTAAATATATACCAAGGCAATAGCTTGATTTTACAAGACGTCAATTTTACCATTAATAAAGGGGAGTTTGTTTATCTAGTAGGTAAAACGGGAACAGGGAAGAGCAGTTTATTGAAAACCTTGTATGGAGAACTTACTTTAACCGAAGGAGAAGCATCCGTAGTAGGATTTGATTTAAGAGGAATGGATTGGAAAAAAGTTCCTTTTTTACGTAGAAATTTGGGCGTAGTATTTCAAGACTTTCAATTGTTGACCGATCGTAATGTACACGAAAACCTCAAGTTCGTATTGAAAGCAACAGGCTGGAAAGACGAGCGTTTAATGGAAGAAAAAATCGCCGATGTATTAGAGAAAGTGGGCTTAAAAAGCAAAGGATTTAAAATGCCTTTTGAAATGAGTGGTGGCGAACAACAAAGGGTTGAAATTGCTAGGGCGCTGCTCAACTCCCCCAAACTTATATTAGCTGATGAACCTACAGGAAATTTAGATCCTGAAACCAGTGATGAGATTATGCAATTGTTGTTTCAAATTGCCAAAGATTATGGTACTTCAGTAGTGATGGCAACCCATGATTTTATTGTTATCAATCGTTACCCCAGCAGGATGTTGAAAACAGAAAACGGAAGGGTAGCAGACAGCGCAGCCAACTAACCAGCATCCAATTAACCCCAGATCCAACCAATTTGCTTTTTTGCATTGGCTTCATTGTTGAAGCGAGGCACCAATACTTTATTGCGCAACCTAATTTCATCTTCGGTAAAAGGCTGGTGGTACAATTGTGCAACCAAGTCTTTAAATGCATTGGCCGTGGTTCCAATATGGCAAAGTGGTTCAAGGCCAGAATCGGCGATGGTTGCTTCATTCACCACCACATGCCTACCATTGAATAAGGCATTCAGCAATTTTACTTTCATGCCTGTTTTAATATAAGAAGGCAGTAAATGAATATGCGCTTTGGCAATCATATCCTGCATTTCTTTTTCTGTAGGGTTGCTTACTAAGCAAGAATATTTACTGGAGTAAGCCAATGCTCTTAGTTTTTCAGAGGGATTTTTGCCGGCTATGACGAAGGGGATCTCTAGGTTTTTAAAGACTTTCTCTAAAAGCCAAGTAGCCGCTTTTTCATTGGCTTCTACACTCAAGTCGCCATGATATAAACAATAGGAGCCAATACCTTCCTCGCAACTGAGCTTCCAATCGGGGATATACAAACTTAGCTCTTCAATATTTTTACAGCCAAATTCATGGCGATAAACATCGTTATCTGCTTCTTTTACACCCCAAAAAGTAGCTTTGCCCACTAAATTGGCTTCGTATTTTTTGAGTAATCTTGACTCGTTCCAGTAATATAGTTTCTTAAAAAGAGAGCTGGCATTTTGATAAAGGTCTCGATAGTATTGGTATTCTACATTATGCAGTCTCACATAACAAGCC
>CALRUG020000029.1:0-26139 GCA_943371295.1 Synechococcus sp. UW140
TCGTAAGGGGCTTTTTTTATGCAATACACCGTTTACATCATTTACTCCGAATCGCTCAACAAGTACTACACAGGTTCTTGTGAAGACCTCACTAATCGGATTGCACAACATAATGCAGGTAGAAACAAATCTACTAAGCCTGGTATTCCGTGGATGATTAAACACTCTGAAGTTTTTAATTCTCTCAAAGAAGCTAGAGCTAGAGAAGCTCAAATCAAAAAAATGAAAAGCAGAAAATATATTGAATCATTGATTAGCTCAGCTCATTGAGCGCCCCGATGCATCGGGGAGGTCGTCGGTTCGAACCCGATACTCTCCACTAAAAGCCCCTTTCCTTAAGTGGCTTTTTTGTTTCAAAATATCAGGTTGATTTGTTCTTCAATATATTCACGGATATATTATATTTAATCGTTCACACGATCTCTCCGTAAAATATCATTTTGATAAAACAACTCATTTTGAAAAATCATTCTTTTCTTCAACTTCAAATATTGTGGTTGGCGCTTTTATGTTCGCCTGTAATAAACCTGCAAGCACAAACTACTTTTGAGACTACTACCCTTCGTTGTGTGTTAGATGAAACAGGACGATTAACCGCTCTGACAGATCGCCGCAGCGGCATTAACTACGTGCCTGATGGACATGCAGGGTATTTAATCCGCCTAAAAATGACCAATAGGCAAGAACTTCCCCCGCAGCGGATGCAAAGAAAAGGCGACCAAATTTGGCTCGATTTTGCCAATGGACTCAAACTAGAACTGCGAGTGGACGTACAACCAGATTATTTGAGTTTTCACTTCCTCCGCTGTTCCGACACCAAGCAAATAAATGCCCTGCTTTGGGGGCCGATGAACACCTCCATTCGTGACACCATCGGAGAAGTGGTTGGAGTGGTGCGCAATGCCAATTTTGCAATTGGCATTCAGACCCTAAATACTAAAACCATCGGAGGAAAACAAAAAGATGAAGATGGCACAACTGCAAGTTTTGCTGGCATTACCGGATCCACAGCCACTGCAGAATTACATGGGTCTTCACTACAAGCGTTTTGCCTTAATGCGGCTTTGCCACGTCAAGTAGATGTGTTGCATATGAAAGCCAACTCGGTTCCTGCTATTCCAAACTATACCCTTGAAGGTAGCGCGATTGCACTTTTTGGTGTGCCCAACAATAAAGCCCTACAAACCATCGGCACCATCAGCCAAAAAGAAAAATTACCCTATCAAACCATTGATGGCCAGTGGATCCGTACTTCGCCAAAGCGCAATAGACCATACCTGATCACCAACTTTTCAGAATCAAATTTTGATGAGCTGTTGGATCTAACACGTCGCTTGGGCTTTTACTCTATATATCATGAAGGGCCGTTTAATACATGGGGGCATTTTGAATTGGAAAAGAGTCAGTTTCCGAATGGCCGTGCTGGCATGAAACACAATGTAGATAAAGCCAGAGCTGCCGGTATTCAAGTGGGTGTGCATACGCTTACCAATTTTATTTCAACCAATGATGCTTTTGTATCGCCAACTCCTTCACCGGGTTTACTTTCCACAAATAGCAGCGTTCTAAGTGAAGCCATCAGTGTTGAAACAAATGAAATTCCCATTGCTGATCTGGCATTTTTTGATTTTAAATCTACATTGAATTGTGTTCAAATTGGTACAGAGCTTATTCGTTATCAGGAAATCAGTAAAGAGGGTGTGCCGCGTTTGCTGAATTGCCAACGAGGTGCATTTGGTACTGTTGCACAAGCTTTTCCGCGTGGTGCAAAAATAAAACGACTCGCCGACCATGGATATAAAACCCTTTTTCCCGATTGGCAATTACAAGAAAAAATGATTCAAAATCTTTCCAACTTTTTTAATGAAACTGGCGTGTCTCATTTAGATTTTGACGGGCATGAGGGTGCCCTGTATACAGGTTACGGCGATTATGGAACGAATTACTGGGTAGATCAATTCATGAAAAAAGTGGACCATCCCGTATTTAATGGTTCTAGTATTATGAATCATTACTATTGGCATCACAACAGTTATATCAATTGGGGTGAACCTTGGTATGCCAGCTTTCGTGAGAGTCAGGCCGATCATCGCTTTCGCTTACAACCATTTTTTGAACGCAACTACATGCCCAATATGTTGGGCTGGTTTTTAGTGACCCCAACCACTGCAGTAGAGGATGTGGAATGGATGATGTCTGTTTCAGCAGGTTACAATGCAGGCTTTGCATTGGTGTTGCGTTATGAAGCGCTTAAAAAGAATCCGAATATTGATAACATCATTGCTACAATTGCGCGATGGGAACAAGCAAAACAGTTGGGTATTTTTAATCCAACACAACGTGCATTACTGAAAAATACCAAAAACGATTTTCATTTAACCATGGCAGCACCTGGTAATTGGCAGTTGCAGCATTATGACAAATTTCGCTTTGAACATCAGGCAAAAGCCATGCAGCCAGGTGAACCGCAACAATCCGTTTGGTCATTCAACAACAAGCAAGAACCACAAAACATTCATTTGTACTTGCATGTAGAAGGCAAAGAGGGCAATATTGTGAACCCTGTTCTTGAAATAGATGGCTTCTTTGAAATTAAACTGCCCATAACATTACTGACAGGAGAAGCACTACTTTGGGACGGCTCCGAAACAATCAAATACCTCAATGCCAAAAGTGTATTTGTGCGTAACTTAAATATCGGAAAATCCTTACCTGCTCTCAAACCAGCGACACATCAGATAATAGTGTCTGCAGAACAAATAAATGGCGAGCATACTTTGCTAAAAGGCGTTGTCCGTTTGAAAGGCATTGTAGAAAAAATACAGCACTAGAAAAGTAGATGATTAATTATATTAGTATAAATAGGAACAATATGCGATTTAAACTCCTTTTCATTTTTCTTAGTTTTTGCACATTTACAAATGCGCAGAAAGACAGCACAGATATTATTGTTAAACAAATGATGGAAAAACAAAAAATTGTTGGACTGTCACTTGCTGTAATAAAAAAAGGCAAATCAATAACAAACAAAGGCTATGGCTTAGCCAATGTTGAATTAAATATACCCATCAACTCCGAAACAGTAATCAGACTTGGGTCAGTTAGTAAACAATTTTTTACAACTGCAATTATGAAATTAATGGAAGAAGGAAAACTGGATATTGAAGATGGAGTACATAAATATTTACCTGACGCACCAGAAACTTGGAGACCAATTAAAATCAAGAACCTGATGTCTCATACATCAGGATTACAAAGAGAGGCACCTGGGTACGACAACTTCAAGATCCAACCCGATTTAGCAGTTATCAAATCAGCGTATCCATTATCCTTGGCTTTCAAAACAGGAGAAAAATACCAATATTGTAATTTGGGATATTTTATATTGGCTGAAATTATTAAGCAAGTAAGTGGAACAACTTGGCAAGAATATATTCGCACTAATTTATTTGTACCAGCAGGAATGAAAAATAGCTATGTCACTGATTTCTATCAAATCATTCCTAATCGGGCTAATGGATATATGCATAAAAAAGATACATTGATTAATTCAACTGCTATGATTGCCTTAAGACCTAGCGGTGGATTTCTTTCCACTTCTTCAGATATGATTAAATGGGAGAAAGTTCTAGTAGAGAAAAAAATCATTCTTAAAAAAGAGAATTGGGAAAAATTGTGGCAACCATTTATAAAGACATCTGACAAAGCAGATGCAAAAGAGTACTATGGTTATGGTTGGTTTGTGGAAGAATATAAAGGGCGTAAATTGATACAACATGGCGGTGCTAACATAGGTTTTAGATCTGTGTTTGCTCATTTTGTGAATGAGGAGCTTTCAATCATTATAATGACTAATACAGACGAAGCAAATCCACGTGCCATTGCGAATGCGCTTGCTGATTATTATTTCAGAAAATAACAATTCTAAGATTAAAAAATGCAATATAAACGTGTATAATCTAATAAAATGAAATTAGAAAATCGTAAACAAAAACTAGCCCCAATGCCTCATTTCTTATTTAGGGTTGGGAGTTATGGAATTTTTGCACTTGGACTGGTTGCTTTTTCTGTTCTTATCGGAACAGTTGGTTACCACTATTTGGGCAATGTTTCATGGCTCGACAGTTTTCATATGGCTTGCATGATTTTGACAGGCATGGGTCCAGTTGTTGAAATGACTTCACCAGCTGCAAAAATATTTTCATCCTTCTATGCTTTATATAGTGGTGTTGCATTTTTGAGTATTACAGCAGTTTTCTTTGCTCCAATAATTCATAGACTATTACACATTTTACACGTTGAAAAAGATGAAAAATAATATTAATAGCCTTAACCCTTTCCCCACCCACCGCCTAGCGCTCGGTAAATATTTACTTTTGCATTTAACTGTTTCATACGAATCTCAATCAATTGCATTTTTGATTCCAATGCTTCTCTTTGCGTCAACAATACTTCCATATAATCTGCCCTAGCTGAGTTAAATAAGTTATTTGATATAGAAACTGACTGTAACAAAATTTCTACTTCTTTTAATTTCATTTCGTAGCTAGCTTTAAAATTAGACGCCTTAGCAATTTGATTAAGCACCTCGGTATATGCAGTTAATATTGTTTGCTCATAGGCAAATACCGCTTGTATTTGCTGAGCATTGGCATTATAATACTTAGCAATAATTGCGTTTTTATTAACTAATGGTGCCACCATATCTCCTGCAAGATTATATAAGATAGAAGCTGGTCTTAATAGATACAATGGGTTAAAAGCTTGAAAGCCTAGTCCGGCTTGTATACTAAATGAAGGATAAAAATTAGCTTTAGCAACTTGAACATCTAGCTTTGATGCAGCTAAATTCAATTCAGCTTGTCGAATATCGGGTCGATTGATTAATAATTGAGAAGGAATACCTGTTTGTAGTTCTTCAATTGGCAAAGTATTAAATACAGAGGAATTTCTTTCAATGGTAGGAGTAAACTTACCTGTAAGGAATCGAATTTTATTTTCTGTTTCAGTAATTTGCTGATTAATTTGAAAGCTTAGGTTTTGAGTATTTAGCAATTGAGCTTCAAATCTATTGACAGCCAGCTGTGTTACTTTTGCAGCCTCCTTTTGTTGTTTAATAACTTTTAAGACATTGCTTTGCAATGAAATGTTTTGCTGTACAATTTCCAGTTGATTGTCTAGCGCCATCAGTTCATAGTATGAGCCTGCTATTTCAGCAATGATATTGGTAACCATAAAATTCTTCCCTTCTATTGCAGAAGAATATTTTATAGTAGCTGATTTGGTTGCATTGCGCAATTTCTTCCAGATATCTAATTCCCAAGAGAAATAAGTCCCTACCATAAAATCGCCAATATATTTTGGGCCCTTATCGGGATTGGCTTTCAGGTCTTCTTCTGAAAAACCATCCCAGGTATATTTTGCAGCTCTATCAACAGCAGCACCTGCCCTTACATTTACAAAAGGTTTGTACTCCCCTTGACGCTGAAATATTTCATTCTTACTCATTTCGATTTCTTGCATCATGATATTCAACTCCTGATTATTATTCAGTGCAGTATCAATCAATGAAATCAGATTGGTATCAGAAAAATATTTTCGCCATTCTAGTTTCACCATATTCATGGTGTCTTGATTATTGGCATAGGAAATAGGGACCGCCTTGTTTTCTTGTTTACTTGTAATAGCAGGCACTTTGCAGGCCTGCAAATACAAAATGGAAAAAAGAATAATGATATATTTAGTTAATTGTTTCATTGTCTTTTTTATTTCTAAATCTTAAAAATATTTTCTTGATTTTTTTTGAAATTGGGGAGTTGGATTCAACAAAGTCTTCACTCAAGGGATTGTAATCTTCATCGCGTATTAAGTATCTACCTTCTTGAAGTGTACCAAAAATGAAATATAAGCCAGGAACAATGATGACCCCAAACAAGGTCCCAAACAACATCCCTCCTAAAGCAGATGATCCAATAGTATGATTGCCTACTGCTCCAGGACCGGTTGCAATTACCAATGGTATTAATCCAGCTATAAATGCAAAAGACGTCATAAGTATTGGTCTAAATCGAGCTTTTGCACCTTCTATTGCTGCATTAAAAACTGTAGCTCCACGATTGTGTTTCTGCACTGCAAATTCCACAATCAACACAGCATTTTTTCCCAATAACCCAACTAACATTATCAATCCAACTTGAGCATAAATATCATTGGATAGCCCCATCAATTTTAATAAGAAAAAAGAACCAAATATGCCAGGTGGCAAGGAAAGTAAAACAGCGAAAGGCAATAAGAAGCTTTCATATTGCGATGCAAGAATTAAATAAACAAACAGAATTACTATGATGAATAAATATAAAGCTTCGTTACCTCGTTTAGCTTCATCATAAGATAGTCCTTCCCAAGCTATATCATATCCGCGAGGCAATGTTTCAGCAGCTACCGATTTGATGGCGTCGATTGCATCTCCTGATGAATACCCTTTGGCCGGAGTACCATTAATCAATGAAGAAATGTATAAATTGTATCGTGCAATTTCATTGGGACCTTGTGTTTTCTTAATTGTCATGAAAGCAGAGTAAGGCACCATTTCACCATGATCATTTTTTACAAACATGTTTAAGATATCAGATGGTTGTTTTCGAAATTCAGGTCCTGCTTGTGTATATACTTTGTAATAATTATTAAATCGAATAAATCCTTGTTCATAGGTGCTCCCAATCATGATATTTAAATTTTCCATTGCATTACCCAAGGAAACTCCTTTTTGCATGGCCAAAGCATTGTCTACTGATATTTCATATTGGGGATACTTGGCAGAATAAAAAGAAAATAATCCAGCTAATTCTTTTCTTTTTCTAAGAGCAGCTAAAAATTCAGTATTGACTTTATCGAATTCTTGGTAATCAACATCACTCCCTTTATCGAGCAATCGAAGGGAAAAACCATCAGATGTTCCGTAACCTGGAACTGCAGGCGGTTCAAAATATTCAATATTAGCAGGAAGGTTTTTAGATTCTTTTTCTAATTCTTCAATTACATCTTTTACCGATTGCTTCCTTTCAGACCAATCTTTTAGGTTGATTAAACAAGTACCCGCATTAGAGCCTCTACCTTCAGTTAGAATTTCATATCCGGCTAGAGAAGTTACAGAAGAAACTCCTTCAATTTTACTTGCAATCATTTGTAACTTTCTTGAAATCTCATTTGTACGTTCAAGAGTAGTACCAGGGCTTGTTTGAATAATGGCATATATCTGCCCTTGGTCTTCACTTGGAATAAATCCTGCTGGCAGTATTTTGTTTACACTGAATATGCCGAATGAGAAAATCAATAGTAACCCATACGTAATTAATTTTCTATTAACTATAAGCCCTAAAAATCTAGTATATCTCCCTGTTAATTTTTCAAATTTTTGATTAAACCAATTTATAAATTGGTTTATAGGTGTTTGCCTTTTAGGTTTCCCATGTGTATTTTTTAATAATATGGCACAGAGCACGGGGGTAAGGGTAAGTGCAACGAAACCAGAAATCACAATAGCACTTGCCATTGTAAGCGAGAATTGTCGGTACAAAACACCAACTGGACCAGTCATAAATGCAACAGGTACAAAAACAGAAGTCATTACTAATGTAATTGCAATGATTGCTCCACTAATTTCCCTTATTACTTTTTTGACTGCAGCAAATGGTGATATATTTTCTTCTTCCATTTTAACATGCACTGCTTCCACCACTACTATTGCATCATCAACAACCACTCCAATAGCCAATACAAGCGCAAACAATGTAATTAAATTGATACTTAAACCAAAAAACTTCATTAATGCAAATGCTCCAATTAAAGATACTGGTACAGCTAAAATTGGAATAAAAGTTGAACGCCAATCACCAAGAAAAACAAAAACCACAATTGCTACTAATATAAATGCTTCTAATAAAGTATGCAATACTTTTTCAATAGATGCATCCACAAATTTTGACACATCATAATTAATTTCATAATCAATTCC
The DNA here is from genome assembly GCA_943371295.1 of Synechococcus sp. UW140. Lineage (GTDB taxonomy): Bacteria > Bacteroidota > Bacteroidia > Chitinophagales > Chitinophagaceae > Sediminibacterium. Next base: position 8,015 of record CALRUG020000029.1, read on the forward strand.
CGGAGGAAAATCTTTTTTAAGCTCAACTAATTTTGCTTTTACATCCCCTATAACGGTGTTTGCATTACTCCCAGGATTTTGCTTTAGTACCAAAGAAGCTGAAGGATGCCCGTCTTTATTTGAATAAATATCTACAAATTCACTTCCTACTTCTACTTCAGCAATATCTTTTAACTTTAAAATCTCTCCATTTGAATTGGCTTTAATAATAATATCTTGGTATTGTTCAGGTTTATTATACCAGCCTTTATATGTAAATACATATTCTTGCGATTGTGCTTTTTTACCAGAACTTAATCCAACTCTTCCTGGCCTTGCCAATACACTTTGTTCATCAATTGATTTCAACACTTCTTCAGCAGATATATTATAAGCACGCATCCGCTCAGGATTTAACCATACACGAATTGCAAAAGCACGACTTCCAATAGCTTGAGCGAAACCCATTCCATTTATTCGCTGAAGCTCAGGTAATATATAAGTGTTGGCATAGTTGAATAAGTATTTTTCATCAATATTTTTATCCTTGCTATACAAGTTTAAATACATCAACATACTTGGCTGTAGCGGAGAAATAATTACGCCTTCTCTTTGTACCAACGGTGGAAGATTTGTCATTATCTGATCAACCCTAGATTTTACTCTAACTGCAGCCAATGTTGGGTCTGTACCGGGTTCAAAAATCACTTCTATACTTGCTTCACTTGCACTTGTGGCATCGGATATCATATACTGCATTCCTTGCACTCCATTAATTGCACGCTCCAAAATAGTCAAGGTCGATTTTACCAAAACATCAGCATTAGATCCAGGGAACTCAATAAAAATATTGACGCGTGGTGGTGCAATCTCTGGAAATTGGGCAACAGGAGAAGTTTTGATTGCCAATAATCCCATGAACACAATTACTACAGATAGGGCAATAGCAAGTACTGGCCTTTTAATAAATTTATTAAACATTGGTTTAAATTTTAGTTGTCCAGCGCTATTCTGCGTGTAAATTGTTTAGTTCAGCTAGTTCTTTTTCAAAAGACACGAAAGAATATTTAATTCTTTCGTTGTTCTTTACTTTCCCTAATCCTTCTGCAAGAATTTTATCTTTTGCACTCAATCCAGAAGCAACCACATACAGATGTGGCATTTCAGCAGAAATATTGATTTGTTTTGCTTTCAATACATTGTTGGCATCAACTATATATACATACTTTTTATCTAGTACATCAAATGTGGCTCTTTGTGGAATTAGAATGGCTTTTTTATAAATTACTGGCATCAAGATTTTACCAGTTTCACCATGTCGTAAGATTCTTTTAGGGTTGGGAAATGTGGCCCTAAAAGCAATATTTCCTGTTTCATTGTTGAAGTCTGCTTCTATAGTTTCTACTTCTCCTTTTTGGCCAAACACTTTATGGTTAGCCATTTCTAACATTACAATTGCGTTACCCGCTTTTTTATCCAAAGTGATATAATCTAAGTACTCTGCTTCTGGAACATTAAAGTATCCCCACATTTTACTATTGTCTGCCAAAGTAGTCAGCAACTCCCCTTCATCTAAAAGACTTCCTAATCGAACATTAAAACGATCTATTATTCCACTAAATGGTGCCCTGATTTGAGTGAAAGATAAATGCGCTTTTGAAAGCGACAACTCGGCTTTAGCCTTGTCTAACTTAGCTTTCGCAAGAGCAAGTTCATTTTTAGAAACAATATTGCTATCTGCTAGTTGCTTGGTATTTTGATATTCAATTTTTGCAAAATTGACTTCGGCTTCAGATTTCTGTGTTTCTGCTTCATAGATTAAAGGCATAATCTGGAACATGATTTGGCCTTTTTGTACAAACTGGCCTTCATTTACATATATCTTTTGCAAATAGCCTTTTTCGAGTGCTCTGATTTCGATATGTTGAACAGACTGTAATTGACATACATATTCTTTATTGAAATTGGTATCAATTTCAATTGGACTTGTTACAATAAATTGAATCTCTTCTTGTTTCTCTTCTCTATGTTCTTTACAACCAGAAGTAAATATTAAAGTTGCAGTAATTATGGAAAACAAAACCTGTTTCATGTTTTTCGATTGTCGTAGAAAAATAAAATGAGTGTATTGAGCGAAGTATTGCTCAATACAAAGCTTTAATGCATTAAATACATTAAAAATGACCTAATCAAAAACTAAATGAGGTAACTTTTCCAAGAATGGTGGAGCACAAAAAGAGGTATTGGTAAAATTTGCTGGATAGCTTGCTTAAAGTGAAATGACCGAACAGTTTGTATTTCGGTTGATAGCTTTAAGCCATTGAATTGGATATAAAAAAAAGGAAGAACTAATTTTTTGTCATCATCTGCTTGATCATCTAACTCTGCAATCAAAAATGCTGATTCTTCAGGCATTTGAATAGGATCGGATGAACTAGCAGGCAAATCCGACTTATTAACAGATGAAGCAAAAGTCGAACTGGTAGCTTTAACTTGAAGTATACTGGGTATACTAGCCTTGATTGAACCTCCTACAAAAGCTAGCATCCATACCATACAAACCAACACTCTGATTAGAACGTTGCTGAAAGTGTATGAACGATTAAGCTTACGATTATGATTCAAGAATAACATAGAAGAGAACAAAACTAACTATAAATAAGCAAGGTAAAAGTGAAAAAATGATTAAATCGGCGCTTAACCCTTTAGTCCTCCTCTTCCAATACAAATAATTCCTCCACAGATTTATTAAAAACTTTGGCAATTTTCAAAGCCAATACCGTGGAAGGAACATATTTATTCGCTTCCATTGCATTAATCGTTTGTCTGCTTACAGATACTTTATTTGCTAAATCTTCTTGTGTCAAATTATTAATTGCGCGTTCAACTTTTATATTATTTTTCATCTGAGGTAGCTTTAGAATTATAGTACAGAATAAAATTGAATCGAGCAATGAATATGATCAGAACAGTAAACATATTATAGATCATCACATTAAAAAAGAAACTATCGTATATAAAAAGAAAACAAAAAAACAATAAAATATAATTCACCCAAACCGCCCAGAGCAAAGATGACAAGCGGAGTTTCGCAATAAATTCATCCTCTATTTTTTCTTTTGAAAAACCAACAAGCATTGCTCCAATAATAAATAAAATACCGATAATCGTGTTGGTAAGATCGGTTTCAATGATACCAAAACTGGTCGTTTGTCCTAACCCTTTATCAAATAAAAAAGCAAAGGTTTTGGCTTTAATGTCTTCTCCATTAAAGCCATTTAAGCTTAGTAAAATACCCAAAATAGTAGTGGGGATTAAGATGAACCAACCAATAAGCTTAAATCGATTGGGTAATAATAATTTGTGTGGCATGATTAAATGTTTTTTCAAAAGTAAAACAAACTTTACATTTTGACAAATATTTTTTACTTTATGTAAAATGTATCATACACACTCTTCATTCTCCACAGAATCAACCATTTATGAAAAACAAAAACCCGACCTTTTAAAGTCGGGCTCTTGCTAAAATATTGCTAAGGAGCATTATCTACTCCAACTGAATTTTACTCCCAAATTTGATCTTTACCTTCTAACCAAAGTTTCACAGACTCTGTAGTTACAGATTTAGGACGCTCCAATGGAGAACCTAAGGCCCTATCCCAACATAAGCTCGCCATAACACCCAATGCGCGGCTGACTGCAAATAATACGGTATAGAATTCATATTCTACAAAACCATAGTGTACTAATAATGCACCACTATGTGCATCTACATTTGGCCAAGGATTTTTAATTTTTCCCAGCGACTGTAAAATTGGAGGAACCGTATCGTAAATATTCCAAACAGTATTCACCAATTTATCATCTGGCATATGCTTCTTACCAAATTCCATTTGAGCAGTAAATCTAGGGTCGGTCTTGCGCAATACTGCGTGACCATATCCAGGGACTACTTTACCAGAAGTAAGGGTATCTTGAACATACTGTGCTATCTGCTCTTTGCTAGGACTATCTGTACCCAATTTTTCTTGCATTTCAAAAATCCACTTAATCACTTCTTGATTAGCCAATCCATGTAATGGGCCCGCTAATCCATTCATACCTGCGGCATAACTTAAGAAAGGATCACTTAATGCAGAGCCAACTAAATGGGTAGTATGTGCTGAAACGTTTCCACCTTCATGATCTGCATGGATGGTCATATACAAACGCATCAACTCTTTAAAGCTTTCATCGTCGTATCCCATCATATGAGCAAAGTTTCCTGCCCAGTCTAACAAACCATTGGGTTGAATATGATCGTTGTTCTTGTACTTTCTTCTATAGATATAAGCAGCAATTCTGGGCAAGCGTGCAATCAAGTCCATTGCATCATCATAAGTAGCATTCCAATAGTCTTTCTTGTTCATTCCTTTGGAATACTCTTTAGCAAAATTGCTTTCTGTTTGCAATGCCATTACACCAACAACAAACATGGTCATTGGGTGTGTGCTTAAAGGCAGTGCGTCTATTGTTGCGAATACATGATTAGGAACATGGCTTCTGCGCTGCCAAACACTGGTAATATGGTTGGCTTCTTCATCAGAGGGTAATTCTCCTACCAACATCAAATGGAATAATCCTTCGGGTAAAGGTTCGCCTCCATTGGGTGCTTTGGGTAATTTTTGTTGTAATTCAGGAATTGAATATCCGCGAAAGCGAATACCTTCTTGGGCATCTAATAAGCTGGTTTCAGTTACCAAACCAGTGATACCACGCATACCTTGGTATATCTGGGCAAGGGTTACTTCCCCTACTTTCTTATTTCCGTGTTCCTTTATAATTGATTTTATCTCAGCATTGGCTATATCAGCCTTTGCTTTAAACCTGTCTTTGATAATTCCCATGGCAATCTATTGTTAGATAAACTAATATTTCAAAGGTAATTGAAGTTGCACCTACAACAAAATCAATGCCAATGTTGTTGCAAAATTTCACAAATAATTATTTTGGCGCAGTACGATATAGATACACTACAACTATTAGGAATATCATATTAGGGATCCAAGCCGCCAATAAAGGGGGCAAATCTCCCTTAGTGGAGAAAATAGTAGAGAATCGATCGGTGATGATAAATAATGCCGCTGTTACAAAACCCACAGCCAAATGCACGCCGCTTCCTCCCCTTACTTTTCGTCCAGCAACTATTGCTCCAATCAAAGTCAATAAAATTACGGTTACACAAGTAGCATCTCTTCGATAACGTTCTACTTTTAAACTATTCAAGCCTTCTGATCCCCTTAACTCTTCCAATGCAATAAATCGAGTTAATTCAGGGGTGGTTAATTTGTCTTTGGTGTATTTATCACGGGTTAAATCGGATGGCTTAAAATTGAAGTTCATTAGTCGAGTGGTTTCTTGTAAAACCAACTCTTGCATGGGCTTTAACTTTCTATCCAGCAATACATCTAACTTCCATTTTTTACTAGCAGTGTCCCATATAATTGATTCGGCTCGTAGATTCTCCGTTACTTTATTGTCTTTCACCGTATACAAGAAAACCGGACCTCCTCGTTTTACTAACGTATCATAATAATGTATACCCGCGTAAGTGAATGAATCAATGCGTAAATAAATATGATTCGACTGACCCAAGAGCGCATTGTAACTTGAATTGGCATCTATATATTTTGCTTCAAAATTCCCTCGCAATACGTTGGCCTTTGGAACAATATACTGATTGGCAAACCATAAAATGGTAGCCATAAAAATTCCACCAATCCAATAAGGTCTTAGCCATCTTGAATACCCTGTACCACTCGCCAATATCGCTACTATTTCACTATTGCCCGCCATTTTAGAAGTGAAAAAAATCACCGCAATAAATACAAATAAAGGAAATAGGAGGGCAATAATATGTGGAATAAATCCAGCGTAATAGTCGGTTATAATCCGCCTAAAACCCAACTGTGAACGTACAAAATCGTCTGTCTTTTCGCTAACGTCTACAACAATAGCAATAACAGCAAATAGAAAAATCGCAAAGAAGAAAGTAGTGAGGAATTTTTTGAGTATGTACCAATCAAGCTTCTTCATTAACTCAAAGATAGAAAAATACATCCATGAAAATGGATGTATCAATTTTAGGGCTTCAGAGGTAGCGGATTAGTAAGTAATGCTAATCTACCACTCAATTTGCAAGACCAAATACATTTAGTATACAAGTGAATAAATATAAAAATCGCTTGCGCTTATCCACATTGAAGGTTTACGCTTCGCAGATGATAGCCGCCGCACTACAATCGGGTCTTCAAAAGTTCTATCATCGTTTTTTTCCAACTACTGAAAGTGTTATCCAAAATATGTTTGCGCGCCTCTCCTACCAACCACAAATAAAAACTAAGGTTATGGATACTTGCAATTTGTAATCCGAGAATTTCCTCAGCAACAAATAAATGTCTCAAATATGCTTTGGTATAATATTGACTTGTTTCAGAAGGCAGCCCTGGATCTATTGGACTAAAGTCTTTGTACCATTTTTTATTTCGAATATTAATCACACCCTGTGTAGTAAACAACATCCCATTGCGTCCATTTCGGGTGGGCATTACGCAATCAAACATATCAATACCTAAATCAATGCATTCCAATAAATTCCAAGGAGTTCCTACACCCATTAAATATCGAGGTTTATCAAAAGGCAAATGCTCTGTACAAAGTGCGGTAAATTCATACATCATGTCTTCGGGCTCACCTACACTTAACCCTCCAATGGCATTTCCTACAGCACCACGGGAGGCAATAAATTCGCAAGAAGCTTTTCGTAAATCCTTATAAGTACTGCCTTGTACAATTGGAAATAAATTTTGCGTATACCCATATTTATCAGGCGTTTCAGCCAATCGTGCAATACATCTATTTAACCAACGATGCGTTAACTCCATGCTTTTTTTTGCATATTCATAAGTGCTCGGATAGGGAGGACATTCATCAAAAGCCATGATGATATCGGCCCCAATACTTCGCTGAATATCCATCACCGATTCTGGAGAAAACAAATGCTTACTCCCATCAATATGAGATTGAAATACGACCCCTTCTTCTTTAATTTTTCTATTAGCTGCCAAAGAAAAAACTTGATAGCCTCCACTATCGGTTAAAATGGGGCGGTCCCATCCATTAAATCGATGCAATCCGCCTGCAGCTTCTAATACATCTGTTCCTGGTCTTAAATATAAATGATAGGTATTGCCCAATATAATCTGGGCTTGAACATCTAATTTTAATTGCTGTTGGGTTACTGCTTTTACCGACCCTACTGTACCCACTGGCATAAAAATGGGCGTTTGTATAGTTCCATGGTCTGTTTCAATAATACCCGCCCTTGCTGCGGATCCATTTGCGGTATTGTTTAGTGTAAAACTTAGTGCGGCCATCCTGCAAAAGTAGTGGTCTTTGCCCTATTTTTGCGGCATGATCATACCCGCTATTGTCTGGACCATTTGTTTCGGACTTTTTTGTACTGTTATAGCTATACAGGTTTTTTATTACCTGTATTTCTTTAGAAGAATGGCTTTTTATAAAGCAACCGAAAAAGAAACTTCTGTTGAACATCCTGTTTCGGTGATAATTTGTGCTCGTGACGAAGCCCATAATTTGGTAAAAAATTTACCTGGCGTTTTGGTGCAAGATTATGCAACAACGCATGAAGTAGTATTGGTAAACGACAACTCTACCGACGAAAGCAAATACGTGATTGATGAATTCAGGCGCTCTTTCAAGAACCTGAATATGATTGAACTTACCCAAGAAGCTAAAATGATTAGCGGTAAAAAATTTCCATTGTCTATGGGGATTAAAAGCGCTAAGTATGAAATTGTCCTATTAACAGATGCAGACTGTGTTCCGGCATCCGAGAATTGGATCAAGAAAATGCAAGGGGCTTATGAAGACGATACTGAAATAGTATTAGGCTACGGTGCATATCATAAGAAACCAGGTATTTTAAACAAGTTGATTCGGTTTGAAACTTTTCATACTGCTCTACAATATTTCTCTTACGCGCTAGCGGGTAAACCCTATATGGGAGTGGGCAGAAACCTGAGTTATAAAAAAGAATTATTCTTTAAAAACAAAGGATTCTCTTCCATCAATCAAATTCCTAGTGGAGATGATGATTTGTTCATCAACCAAGTAGCAACTGCAGAGAATACGGCTATATTATTAGATCATGATACGCATACGTTAAGTGATGCAAAAAATAGCTGGGGAGAATGGATGACGCAAAAATATCGTCATTATTCTACTGGCAAATACTATAAACCCATTCATAAATTTTTGTTGGGATTGTATTCGTTTTCCTTGTTCTTGGTTTATCCATTATTGGTATTGAGCATTTTATTTTTCAATTGGCAACTAGCTGTTGGTGTATTTGCTTTAAGATTTATTGTTCAGGCAATTGTGCTATATAAGGGCATGAATAAACTCAATGAAAAAGACTTGTATCCCTGGTTCTTGTTTTTAGATATCTGGATGTTTTTTTATTACCTATTTACTGTACCTGCTATATGGAAAGCGCCCCGCAAAAACTGGAACTAATTACCAAATACTTTGATGATTTTACGCCTACTCAGATAGAGCAGTTTAGATTATTAGAGGAATTATACAAAGATTGGAATGCTAAAATAAATGTGGTTTCTAGAAAAGACATTGATAGCATTTACCTTCATCATGTTTTACATTCCTTAAGTATAGCTGCAATAGCTGATTTTTCGAAAGGCATGAATATTATTGATATTGGATGTGGGGGCGGATTTCCCGGCGTTCCTTTGGCAATATTCTTTCCAGATGTTCAATTTCATTTGGTAGACAGTATTGCCAAGAAATTAAAAGTAGTTGAAGCGGTTTGTGAAGGTGCTGGCATTAAAAATATTACCACCAAACATACAAGGGCAGAAGATATTACCAATAGAAAATTTGATTTTGCTGTTTCTAGAGCAGTAGCCCCATTAAAAGAATTATTAAAATGGAGCATGCCACTTATTAAAAAACCCACTGCGCCTATTACAGATGGTGGGTTAAGAAATGGGTTAATTTGTTTAAAAGGTGGAGACCTGAATCAAGAAATTTTTGAGAGTGGTGCCCGTCCTAAAATGATGCCCATCTTCAAAATATTTCCTGAATCTTACTTTGAAGAGAAATATATTATTCACGTAGCTAAATAAAAAAACCGCCCCGATCAAACAGGGCGGCTTGCAATATTATTTCAATTCCTTAATCTGGAATCACTAGTTTATTATTGGTCTTATTGATGTCCGCTAATCGTTGGCTTGGATCTATTTCAATTGATTTAATTTCTCCCACTGCCCTACTGGTTGTAAAGCTGTAATCTGGATGCGTCCACTTCCAAGGAGCATGAACCGTTGTAGGTACTTTGGTTTCTGAAGGCTTTGCTCCATACATTAAATTCAAAGGCATATAATGCATTTCTTGTGTACCATCTTTATATGTTACTAATACATCAATAGGCATGGGCATTTTACCTACTCGTTTAATAGTAATGCTGGTTTTATTATCTACCATGGCAATATCTCCTACTGCATAATCAATGGTTTTAGTGCTATAGATCCAATACTCTTTATACCAATCTAATTCTATACCACTCACTTTTTCTGCAACTCTAATAAAATCATTCGGATTTGGATGCTTGAATTTCCAAGTATTAAAATAAGCATGCAAAATTTTATCTCTGGTGTCTGCACCCACTATATAACCCAACTGCTCCATGAACACAGCACCTTTGCTATATGCCGAAGAAGTGGATGCAAAATTGGTATTGAAATGATCTGCATGTGTACTAGCAGGTTCTTCGTATCCACTTCTTGCTAAACGGTAATACCCGCCGTATGAACCATTGTACCAAAAGCCAGGACTATTTCTTAGCATCGCCATTGCTCTAGTGCTTGAATAATCAGTAAATCCTTCATCCATCCATGCATACAAAGATTCATTGCTTCCTAATATCATTTGGTACCAGCTATGCATCCATTCGTGTATGGCTGTTCCTACACTTGCACTCTTTAATAAAGTTGCCATTGGATATTCCATTCCACCATCTCCACCTTGTACGAATGTGTAGGTTTTGTATGGATATGCACCAAAGGTTTTTGCAATGATTGGATAAATGAGTGCACAGGTATCTGCCATTTTCTGCCAACGATTTTCTAAAGAATCTACCTGTTTGTAGACTACTCTAACTAAAGGACCACCTGGTATTGTTCTCGTAATTAATTTATAATTGGGATCGGCTGCCCACATAAAATCGTGCACATTATTGGCCTGCCATTTCCAAGTTAAAGTATTACCAGCTGCTGGTTTTACTTGAACCCCTTTGGCTTCATATCCAAATCCAATTTCATTGGCATTCAATAAATCTCCCCCTGCCGTTACCAAGTAATTTTTATCGATGGTAATATTTACATCAAAATCTCCCCATACTCCATAGAATTCGCGAGCGATATATGGATTGGCATGCCATCCTTGATAATCGTATTCTACTACTTTAGGATACCATTGGGCCATACTGTAACGAATGCCTTCCGCATTGTCTCTTCCGCTTCTTCTAATTTGAACAGGAACTTGCGCTTCAAATGCAACATCAATGGTTATTTTAGTCTTTGGCAAAATAGGTTTAGTCAACACTATTTCTAAAATGGTTTCATGCTCAATTAATTTTTGAGCTACTCCATTCACTAAAACAGACTTTACATTTTGATACCCAATTTCATCTGGCTTTAATTTGCTGATTCTATCTTTCACTCTAGCATCCCAATCTAAACCATCGTTGTTTCTTCTAGGATCTGCCAATTTGGTTTTTCCCAATTCTCTACTTCTCACATCCATGCTGCTATTGGGCTGAAATGCATTCCAGTACAAGTGCATAAATATTTTGTTCAAGGTATCTGGAGACTGATTAAAATAGTCAATCTTTTGTGTTCCATTAAATCGGTTGGTATTCACATCCATGTTTACATTCATGGTGTACTTAATCTTCTGTTGCCAGCGATCGGGTTGTGCCAATAAACTGGTACTCAAAAACAAACATCCCACCAAAATAGAAAGCGTCAATTTTCTCATATTGTTTTTATTATCGTTTAGTAGTATTTGCGTAAATATATTGCAATAAGTATTAGTCTGCACCTGCAACCACCAATACAATTTCTCCTTTTACCGATTTTGATTTAAAATATTCGGCAACTTCTAAAAGCGTCCCTCTTTTATTCTCCTCAAACATTTTAGTAAGTTCTCTAGCTACAGCGCAATGGCGTTCACCCCCAAAATATTGGGCCATATCTTCAAGGGTTTTAACCAGTCGCATGGGGCTTTCATAAAAAATCATGGTTCTCTCTTCGGTAGCCAATTGTTTCAAAAGCGTTTGCCTTCCTTTTTTAATTGGAATAAACCCTTCAAAAACAAATCGATTGGTCGGCAGTCCACTATTCACTAGGGCAGGAACAAATGCGGCGGCTCCAGGCAAACATTCTACTCGTATATTTCTTTTGATACATTCCCTAACCAATAAAAAAGCAGGATCTGAAATACCAGGCGTTCCTGCATCCGTAATCAATGCCATTGTTTTGCCTTCTTCTAATTGATCGGCTAAATGCGACACAATTTTATGCTCATTATGCTGGTGATAAGGAGACAGCGGTTTCTGAATATTATAATGTTGGAGTAATTTAGAAGAAGTGCGCGTGTCTTCACATAAAATCAAGTCCACTAAATTCAATACTTCTAGCGAACGCAACGTAATATCCTTTAGGTTACCTAAAGGTGTAGGGACTAAATAAAGCAAATTAACCGTTTATGGTAATCTCAAAATGCTCCATTACTTGATTAGCCAATAATTGCTTGCTGGCATTTTCTGCAATGGCTTTTGCTTCTTCAGCAGAAGCAGCTTCAACCGATAAAGTAATATGTTTACCTACTCTTACATCCTGTACTTGTGTAATACCCAAATTGGCCAATCCACCCAACACGGCTTTCCCTTGTGGATCTAATAAATCTTTTAATGGCATTACATTAATGGCTACTTCAAACTTCATGATTCGGTTGGTTTAAACAACAAAGATAGAATTACATACGCAATAAATCCTGCGGAAATTGCCAACCAACCAAAAAGAAAGGCAATTGGCAAGGCAACTGCTAATATGATTAAAAATGGTACTATTTTCTTAAATGTTAATCCGCTGAACTTGAGTGCCAACATGGGTACTGTAGAAACCATACCAGCACTTAATAATATGATTAAGCTGTACCATAGCCATTTATTTAATAACAAATCTAACACCCAAGCATCGGTTGCATACCAGTTCACTAATGGAAAAGATGCAATCAAAATTCCGGCTGCAGGAATAGGAATACCCTTGAATCCTGTAGATTTAGACTGATCTAAGTTAAATCGGGCTAAACGAAATGCACCAGCACAAGGAATCAATAAAGCAGGTAGCAAGAAAGCCATTGAAATATCTAAGCCTCCTTCGGTACTGGCATAAGAAAAACGCAAGAATTGTAAGACCATTAAACCCGGGGCAACCCCAAAACTAACCACATCCGCTAATGAATCTAATTGCTTGCCCATTTCTGAACACTGGTTCATCCATCTTGCAACAAATCCATCTAGAAAATCCACAAGGGCTGCAGCAAAAATAAGCCAACTGGCTACCATCATTTTCTCGGGAATGGTTACCAAACCATCTCCATCGGCATGATAAGCCAATCCAGGTTGTAAAATGTATATTATTGCTGTTGCGCCTAAAAATAAATTGACTAGGGTAAAACAGTTGGGAATATGTTGCTTCATATTATCGCTTCATGTAAGATTCAATCTCTTCTACAGTAATAGGAATATTTTTCATTAAATCTGTATTACCATTTTTGGTGATCCAAAAATTGTTTTCAATACGGACCCCCATTTGTTCTTCCTCAATATAAATACCTGGCTCAATCGTAAACAACATCCCTGCCTTAATTGGTGCCGTTCGGGTACCTAAATCATGTACATCAATTCCTAAATGATGAGAAATGCCATGATATAAATACTTACGATAAGCCCTGTTTTCTGGGTCTTCATTTTTTATATCCGACTTCTTTAATAACCCAATTTTTAAAAATTGTTGTGTTGCTTCTTCCCCTACTTTGTCTGTATAATCCAAAATACTAATGCCTGGTTTTAAAATAGACTTCGCATAATTGTGCAAATGCAAACAGGCATTGTACACGGTTTTTTGTCTGCGAGTGAATTTTCCATTCACTGGAATAGTTCTGGTTAAATCAGCACAATAACCTCCATATTCTGCACCAAAATCCATCAATATTAAGTCGCCGTCTTTACACTCCGCATTATTCGAAACATAATGCAATGTCCTTGCATTGTCTCCACTGGCAATAATGCTACCGTATGCAGGACCAGTTGCTCGTTGGCTCAAAAAGCTATGCCAAATTTCTGCTTCAATTTCACACTCATTAACACCAGGCTGAATGAATTTCATTAACCTTCTAAATGTATGATCCGTTATATCAATTGCTTTTTGTACAACTGCAATTTCTTCCTTCGACTTTATGGCTCGCAACTCTTTCATGATTTTTGCTGCCCGCATAAAATGATGCAATGGATAACGTGCTTTCATTTCATCTATAAAGCGGTATTCTCTAGAACGAATAAGTGATGATTTTCGATCATTCTCGTTGCTATCTAAATAAATAGTATCTGCTAAATGTATCCACCCTTGTAATAAAGCATCTAAGCTATCTAACCAAATAACTGTAGCCATTCCTGAAATAGCTTTTGCTTCCCCTGCTCTTAATCTTTTGCCATCCCATTTCTCTTTCAATTCGTTGGGACGCACTAATACCAATACTTCCCTGAATTTTGGATCTGGATTATCGGGAAATAAAATGACCATGGAATCTTCTTGTACAATTCCACTTAACCAAAATAAATCACTGTTTTGCTTAAAAGAATGCAATGCATCTCCATTGTTTGGCCATTCATCATTGCTCACAAAAATGGCAATACTGTTTGGCAGCATATTGCTAACAAACCGTTTGCGATTATGAATAAAAATTGCGGGATCTAATGGTTGGTACTTCATGCGTATCTAATTGTGGTACGCAATATATAAAGATTGTAGCACTTAAAACCGCACGGTAGGACATTTAACCGAGCGCCCCTGTGAACTAGTGAAAATTCCTTGTTTAATGATAGACAATTCATAAGCCCCTCTTGACCCATTCAAATTACTAAGGCCGGAAATAGTGGCATCATAATTAACAGTGATTTTCAAGTCATTTACTTGGTATCCTACCATTGGTATGATGGCGTCTCCTGATCGATAATAAAGACCTAGAATCAATTGCTGCATTCCATCTCCACTAATATTTCTATTGGCATTCATTCCCATTACCAACTCATTTTTATTGATGACAGAACTGTAATATATATTCGGATTAAGAATCCAAAGGTTGTCCATTTTTAAACTCGCGTTGGCGAAAAAGTTATATCGCATAGGTACCCTAGCATCACTAATATTGGGAGAAAAAAAACTTTCTTTTGGGCTATTCAAATGCATAATTGATGCACCCGCATTGAAATAAAAATTCTCTGAAGCAAAATAAGCATAGTTCAATCCCATACTCAAATCCAAATAACCTACTTGACTAAAAGCAAAAGGTTCAAATGTTGGAATGGAAATATCAAAAAATTTACCGTTCCATTGATTATCAAAATTGAGTTTAGAAAGATCCACTGTTTTGGTGGTTACACCGGCAGTAAAACCTGCACTCAACAAACTATTATAACCCAACATTTGATGCCAAGCAACAGATACTGCAGCTCCTGTTGAACTGAGTTGCCCCGCACCTGCAACATCTTTTATAATGGAACCTCCAATTCCCATCCAACCATTTTCGAATCGGTTGGCAAATAATTTTGCATCACCCCAAACACCCATTGTTTTATAAGGAGTTCCAACTGAAGCCCATTGGGTTCTATAATTCATTCCAGCTCTATAATCGTAGTCAGGATTAAAGCCAGTATTGGCAGGATTGGTTAACAGTGGTGCATTATAGTACTGCGAATAATTTAATGCTTGGGCATGCAGTTGTTTTTGCCCAAACAGCGCAAGAACAATGTAACAAAATATGATTACTCCTTTTCGCATTATCGCAATAGTGTTATATCTCCTTTTTTAGTTGCTCTTTCTTTATCACTGAATTCTAATTCTAACGTATAGTGATACACTTCTTGTGGTTGTAATTTTCCATTGTACTTTCCATCCCATCCTTCAGATTGGCTGGTGCCAAGGTATACCAGCTTGCCCCAACGGTTGTATATTTTCCATGTCATTTTTACAATCCCAAATCCACGCACAAATATTCGATCATTGGTTCCATCTCCATTGGGTGAAAATGCATTGGCCACATTAAAACCAGGTATAATGGTAACGGGAACTGGAACACAACTTGTATCGGAACAACCTGCATCATTATAAGCAATCACACATGCATTAAATGTTCCACTTGCATTGTATAAATGACGAACCGTGGTATCAGTTCTAAGTGTATTCAATGTATCTCCATCTCCAAACAACCATTTGTATCGATTGGCCCCAAAACTATTATTGGTAAATGTTACCGGAGTATTCGCTTCGGTGGGATCAGGACTAAAACTGATGCCAGCTGTAGGATTATCTCGCACAGATATAGTAAATACAGTACTGTCGGCTATATTACAAGTGGAAGAATCAATCGCTACTAATTTAATAGTATAGGTACCCACCGATGCATATAAATGTTGTGGCGAAGTTTGTGTAGAAGTTGTACCATCTCCAAAATCCCAAAAGAAAGTTCTTCCTGCCAATGAAGTATTATTAAATACAGCAGTATATGGAACACAACCCAATGATGGGGTTTGAAACTGTGCTTTCACCAATGGCGATATGCGCAATTGAACACCTACACTATCAAACTCGTTACAAAAACTTGTATCAATTAAAGTTAATCGCACATTATACGAACCTGCTGTTGCATAAGTATGCGTAACAGGACCAAATGAAGCAACTTGCCTGGTACCATCTCCAAAATCCCAACGGAAAGCATTGGCACCAAAGGGTTTGGGACCAAAGGAAATATTATCAAACCGATAAGTTAGCGATTCACATGGCAAAAGTTTATTAGGAGTAAAAGCCAATGTGGCTTCGTCTGCTTTAACACGCATTCTTATGAAAGAAGTATCACTGATATTACATGAGGCAGAATCAATCGCAATCAATCTAACATTGTACAAGCCAACATTATTAAATGTGTGGGTAACAGAAGGATTGTTGGTAATTACTTCTGGTGAACCGTCATTAAAGTTCCATCGATATGATTTGGCTAATTCGAGTGTATCAGAAAAAACAACGGTCAGTGGCACACAACCCGATGTATCACGAGCTACCCCATTGATAGCGGTTTTAATCCCCCCACCTACACCTGCTAAATTGAATGCAATTTTAATGGCTAACAGATTACATGAATTACTTCTATTGGTGGTAGACCATGCACCCCCTGTACCAACAATGGGCCTACTAGGATCACCCGTTCTTCTGCAGGAACAAATAGATTGATAAATGGTGCCATTCGGATCAAACCTACTGGTACCACCATCTACGTGGTCAGCAAATCCTCCAGTTTGTCCAAAATAAGATCCGTATAATTGTCTTTGTGCATCACGTTCTAAAACAAAGAAATAAAAATCGGAACCATCTGTACTCGATTGATAGGCATCTGATGTTAATGGTAAATTGGCCAATGGTGCGGTAGGAAAACTATTGATATTACTACCTCCCCAACCAGATACATACACATTCCCACATCTGTCTACTAAAAATGCAGAGATAGAAAGATTGGGAATAGTAGCTCCACTTGTGCCAAAATTAGCTCGGTAAATAAATGCAGATAAATCTGGTTGCAATTTGGCTATAAACTGTTTACCTGTTGATTGTCCTGGATTGGTATTATTATAAGGAGAATTGATTGGATTTAATACACCTGTAGTTGTACCTACGATATAGGGGAATCCTTGTCGATCAAATTGAATTCCAAAAATCACATCATCCCTATCTGTTCCAATATATTGCGTACTAATTAAATTTGAGCCGTCTGGGGAAACAATACTGATAAATCCATCCACCGAACCATTGTTGTTTTGAAAGCTCGGTATTGCATTAGACTTAGCAGGCATATCTGTACTGGCTGTTGCTCCAGCAACATAAATATTTTGATTGGCAGGATTAATGGCTAATACAAATGAAGCATCATCATTATTGCCTCCTAAAAAACTAGAAAATATAACTTGAGATAAATTGGCATTCAATTTAATCAAAACCCCATCTTGCATTCTTCTATCACTATTAGTTCTAGCTGCTCCAGGAGTTCTTTGAAAAGCGCCAGTGGTAGTTGGAAAATCAACTGATTGAGTAACAGATGCCAACAGGATATTTCCTTGGTTGTCAAAAATTACTTCACTTCTAGCATCATCCCCATAGTTTCTTCTAGTGGTTTCTGGTCCTTGAGGATTATCATAATTGGCTCTAATATTTACACCATCTTTTCCTTTCCCACCTATTCGAATAGAACCAATAAGCCCAGTACCTAAAGGGTTGATTTTTGTTAAAGCAATATCGAAATCTCCACCATCTCCATATAAAGAAGGAGAACCAGTAACAGAAGGATAATTTGTACCAGATGATGTTCTGCCAGCAATCACTAAGTTACCAGCGGCATCAGCCACTAAGCTATGTGGTTGTTCATTCCCACTTCCACCGATATAGGTTGCATAAATTAAACTGGTACCGCCAGGCTCAAACTTTAAAATACCCATATCGTATCCATTCAATCCGAACTCTGGAACTCCATTTTGATAGTTGGTTTGAAAAGCGCCATTGGTAGTAGGAAATCCGGAACTAAATACAATCCCTCCTGCATAAAAATTACCCAATAAATCAGAGGTTGCGGTAAAGCCCCAGTTATCGGCCCTACTCCCAGAATAGCTAATAAATACTGGTTGAGGATCAATTACCAAAGTACTATTTCGGTTGTATTGATTACTTAATTTAAACTTAACC
>CALRUG020000030.1:0-25351 GCA_943371295.1 Synechococcus sp. UW140
TATTAATATTTAAAAACTGATAGCATGAAAAATATCATTCACAAAACTACATTCATCTCCGCTTGTCTTTTAAGCTTTACAATGGCAACTGCCCAAGTAACTACTACTGAAAAAGAAGTAGAACGTGCAGTCAAAAAAGCAGAAAAAGAAATACAAAACGCCGATAAGGAAATTAAAAAAGCCAATAAAGAAGTAAAAGTGGCGAATATTCAGATTGAAAGATCTGTAAAAGAAAGCATGGCAAAAGCCTTGAAACCTATTGTAGTAGAAGGTTTCCCTATGCGAGGCACCGGCGCCGTTACGGTTACTGGGTTCCCGATGAATATGAATCAAAACTTTGATCATTTTTTTACAGACTTAAAAGATGTTAAAGCCAAAGAAGTAAGTCAAGAAATCAGCAGTTCTAAATCCCCCGATATTTATATAGACAACACTTCTAGAAATATTCAAATTAAAATTTGGGATCAATCCAAAGTAAAAGTTGTAACTACCGTTTACTATGAGGGTGAGGGAAAATTAAGTGATGAAGAATGGTTTGAAAAGATGAATCTTTCTTTAAAATCAATAGGAACAACGGTTAGAATTAAATCTGGTACTATTTCTGGTGGCAGCTATACCATCAATGGTAATACATTTGGCTGGAGTGGAAGTACAGGTGTAGCAGTATTTAACGACAAAGGAGAAAGCATTGGAAGCAAATCGAATACAAAAAGAATGGTTACCATTTATGTTCCTGCAGCTAGTAAATTAGACATCGACAGCAAGTATGCAGATGTTCAATTAACTGGAAAATATGGTAATGCTACTGTAGATATTTCTAATGGTAATTTAGAAGCAGAAAGTTTTTCTAAACTGTTCTTACGTTCTAAGTATTCTAATGTAACCATGGAGAATGCTGATATTGCTGAAATAGAATTCATGAACGGGCGTTTTTCGGCTAAAGAAATTGGGGAGGCAGATTTGGATACCAAATATTCTACCATTGAAATTGCCAGCGCTAAAAAAGCAGTCTTCAGAAGTACCAATGATGAATATGAAATTGAAGACGCTAACGAATTAAGAGGTAGAAAGAATTACGGTAATTTAAGAATTACCAAATTAAATGGATCCCTGGAAATGGATGGGACTAACTCAGATGTTAAAATAAGAAGTGTTGGAGCCAATCTTGATCTAATTAAGATTGACAATAAATACGCTGATATCCGCATCCCACTAAGAAATATCAAAAACTATTCTGTAAAATTCAATGGAGCATTTAGTACCGTTTATGGAAATTTTGAAAAAGAACCAATTATAGAAGAAGAGAAAAAACCACTGGTAAAGGAAAAAGAAACCGATGCATTAGCCAAACAACTGATTGAAGTGAATAGAGCGATTACCCGTTATTCTCAAACGGTTGACAACGAAACCAGGTTCAGTGCAAAAGTTGGGGAAGGCAAAGGGCTTAAAATAGACATGAATTGTCAGAATTGCACCGTTGACTTTAAATAAAATAGCTATATAAATTTTACAGCACCGATTCTCATGTATATTGTCGGTCTCGTACCCCGTTTCAACGGGGTACTTTGTTATTGTATATACCTTAACTTTGGCCCATTATGATGCATATCTATACCATTCTTAGTATAGTGGGTACTTTGCTTTTTATTGGCTTTTTTGCTGGGTATGAAATTGCCTTTGTAACGGCCAATAGATTGAGCATTGAGCTAAAGAAAAAACAAGGTAAAAGAAGTGGAGCTATTTTGGCCCAATTCATAGAATCGCCTGCTCGTTTTATTGGAACCTGCCTGATTGGGGTGAATCTATTTTTAGTGATCTACGGATTGCTTTTTGATGAATTACTTAAAACAGGTATTTGGCTCCCCTTACAAATTGAAAACAACTTATTAAAACTGGCTTTTGATACATTGGTTTCCACCCTGGTTGTTTTAGTGATTGGTAAATTTTTACCTAAAGCAATCTTTAGAGCAAAGAGTGATAGTTTGTTGTTTGTATTTGCTCCTGTTGCTAATTTTTTTCATCACTTGTTTCTTCCATTGACCAATTTATTCGTGAACATTTCACAATGGATCTTGAAATATATTTTTAATGTTAGGGTAAAAGATAAAAACGAAGCATTCACTAAAATTGATCTGGAACATTTTTTTCAACAGACCAAAGACCAAGACGATGAAAACCAGGAATTAAATACGGAACTTTTTGAAAATGCTTTAAGCTTACCTACTGTAAAAATTAGGCAATGTTTGGTGCCAAGAACAGAAATAGTTGCCTTGGAAGTAACCGATTCTATAGGGGAAGCCAGAAATTTATTCATTCAAACAAAATTGAGTAAACTCTTGGTGTACGAAGACAGCATAGATAATATTGTTGGCTATATTCATCAATTGGATTTATTCAATCGTCCTGAAAGCATTAAAGCTATGTTACACCCGATTGTGGCAGTACCAGAGAGCATGAGTGCCACCGATTTAATGAATAAGTTCACCAAAGAAAGAAAGAGCATTGCATGGGTAGTAGATGAATTTGGAGGAACTTCTGGTATAGTAACCATGGAAGATTTATTAGAAGAAATATTTGGTGAAATTCAAGATGAATACGATACCGAAGAATTTGTAGAAAAACAATTAGCAGAAGACGAATTTATTTTTAGTGGAAGAATGGAATTGGATTATTTGAATGAAAAATACAACCTCAATTTTCCTGCAAGTGATTCAGAAACACTCAGTGGTTACATTATCAATGAACACGAAACCATCCCCAAACAAAAAGAAACCATTATCATCAATAATTTCAAGTTTGATATTTTAACTGTATCTGAAAGAAGAATAGAAATGGTTAAGATGAAAGTATTACAATAAACATGGCACTATTTAATAGAAAAGCAACAGCAGAAAAGGAAGAGATGTCATTTATTGATCATCTTGAAGAATTAAGAGGGCATATCATCCGTTCAGTGATTTCCATTTTGGTAATGGCGCTCTTGATATTTATTTATCGCAATTGGATATTTGATAATATCATCGTTGGTCCAATCAATAAAGACTTTGTTAGTTATAAAGCACTCTGCGATTTTAGTCGTTGGTTAGGAATTGGTGATGCACTCTGTATGCCACCTGTAGAAGTAACGATGCAGAGTACCACTTTTGGAGGCCAATTTTTGAGTACAATTAGTATGGCCATAGTAGGCGGTATCATTATGGCATTCCCTTATATTTTTTGGGAGTTCTGGCGATTTGTTAAACCTGCATTGAAAGAAAAAGAAGTTAAAAACACCCGTTTTATTATTTTTTGGGTTTCTTTCTTTTTCTTCTGTGGTGCGGCTTTCGGTTATTTCTTATTGGGGCCCTTTACCTTTAATTTCTTAGCAGGATTTCAATTGGGTACCGAAAATATGATTGTGACTAGGCCCACTTTTTCTGACTACTTAGACAACTTGACCAATATTATTTTAGGCTGCGGATTGGCATTTGAATTACCAGTATTAGCATATATTTTAACCCAAATTGGCATTATTACTCCAAGTTTTTTAAGGGCTACCCGCAAGTATGCAGTGGTGATTATTTTAATTGTTGCGGCATTTATTACGCCTAGCCCAGACTGGATGAGCCAATTAATTGTTTTCATCCCGCTATTCCTTTTATATGAATTAAGTATTCTAGTTTCTGCTAGGGTATTTAAGAAATTAGAAAAAGACGAAGACAAGGAATGGGATTAATCAACCTATATACTTCACAATAAAGATTATTTTATGGCTTATGTTTTTGATGCTTCCAAACCCATATCAATTGGAAGTGACCATGCAGGTTTTTCGTATAAATCTGCTTTAATAGCTTGGTTAACCGAAAAAGGCTTCCAAGTTACCGACCATGGAACTTATTCCTTGGATTCTGTAGATTATCCCGACTTTGCACATCCTACTGCAGTTGCGGTAGAAAAAGGGGAAGCAGGTTTTGGTATATTGATTTGCGGAAGTGCCAATGGTGTAGCCATCACTGCGAATAAACACCAAGGGGTAAGGGCCGCAATATGTTGGCAGAATGATGTAGCTGAATTATCAAGGCTACACAATAATGCAAATATTATCTGCATACCTGCAAGATTTGTAGCACTGCCACTGGCAGAACAAATGATTGATCTTTTTATGAATACTTCATTCGAAGGTGGTAGACATGCCACTAGAGTGAATAAAATTAGCTGTAACTAAACCAAAAAGCCATGATGAAAAAAATCCTGTTTGGTGCAATGTTCCTTACTAGCGGAATTGCATACGGACAAAAAGAAGATGCATCAAGCAAGTTTGCTGCATTAATCACCCCCGCTTCTATGAAGCAAAAATTAACGATTCTTGCCGGACCAGAAATGGAAGGAAGAGAGACTGGAATGCCTGGTGAAAGAAAAGCTGCTGCATTCATTGAATCTGAATTCAGAAGAATGGGCCTTAAGCCAGGCAATGGAAATAGCTACCAACAATATTTTAATGTATACCAAGACGAATTGTCTAGTATTGAATTAAGAGTAAATGGTAAACTATTTGGCTGGGACAAAGATTATATGATGTCTTTACAATCTATTGCCAATGGCAAAACCAGCTCTAAAGAATTGGTTTTTGTTGGATATGGCATAGTTGATAAAGCTGCTTCAATGGACGATTATGCAGGTCTTGATGTTAAAGGTAAGATAGTGATGATCTTAGACGGAGCTCCAGCAGGATATAAAGCCCCAGCTCCTGTTGCTGGATCAAGAACCCCTAGCCCTATTTCTGGTGCAGCAAAAGCCGCAGCAGCTAGAACGGCAGGTGCAACTGGTATCGTTTTAGTTTCAAAAGATTTTCCTCGCAAAATGGCCACTCCAGTAAAAGGTAATATTTATATGAATAAACCTACTGGCGCGCCATTTATGATGGTAACAGTATCTGAAGAAATAGCTTCTGCATTAGCAGGTAGAACCGCTAAATTATCTAGTGATGCGTTAGCTGGGCTAACTAAAGGAAAATATGTTGCAGAACTAAGCATCAATGCCGATAAAAAATCTACTGCTTTAGAAACCAGTAATGTGATTGGAATTGTTGAAGGGACCGATAAGAAAGACGAATACGTTTTCATGACCGGACACCATGATCATTTAGGTAAAAGAGGTGATGTGATTTATTACGGAGCAGACGATGATGGTTCAGGTACAGTAGGTGTAATGCAAATGGCAGAAGCTTTTGCTGCTGCTGCAAAAAAAGGCAACAAGCCACGCAGAACTTTAGTATTCATGACTGTAACAGGAGAAGAGAAAGGCCTTTGGGGCTCTCAATACTATTCTGATAATCCTATTTTCCCATTGGATAAAACAACGGTAGATTTAAATACCGATATGATTGGAAGAGTAGATACAGAAAGAAAAACAGCAGATACGCTTAACTATATTTATGTAATTGGTCACGACAAATTAAGTTCAGATTTAGCGAAAATTAATGAGGGTGTGAATGCTAAGCATTTGAATATGACTTTAGATTACAAGTATGATGACCCTAAAGATGTGAACAGAATTTATTATAGAAGCGATCATTACAATTTCGCTCGCAAAGGTGTTCCTATTTTATTTTTCTATGATGGAATGTTGAAAGCAGAATACCACCAGCCAGGTGATACCGTTGATAAAATCAACTTTGAATTAATGGAAAAAAGAGCCAAGTTGGTTTTCTATACAGCTTGGGAAATGGCTAATAGAGACGATATGTTAAAGAGAGATATTCCTTTAACAATGCCTGCTAGATAATTTTATAAAAATGAATTGACTGTTATTCATTTCAAGACAGTCAAACAGAAATAAGAAGCCCCGGACTAATTTAGTACCGGGGCTTTTAATTGCAAACAATCGTAAAACTAAAACTATCGAAATATTTATTTTACCAACCACATTAATCCATAATTCTCATCCTTACCGCCTAATGCTGTAACAGCAGCAGCGTAGTTAACAGGATTTAGAGAAGCTTCAGTTGGAGAATAACCTAAACGCATAGGGATTCCTCTTGAATCCACTGCATCTACCGCAGGAGTCAATACAGGGAAGCCAGTTCTACGCCAATCTTTCCAAGCTTCATAACCAGCTAAATAGTTGTGTACCCATTTTTCTGTCATGATTTTTTTATGGCCATCAACAGCTGTATAAGCTATTTCAGGTAAAGCCATATAAGTATCATATTTAGCCTGATTAAATACACCATACATTTCCAATGAAGCTTTAATTGCAGCTTTGTATTTTGATTCCGCTTCTACGTCACCACCTGCAACATAACCCAGCTTAGCAGCTTCAGCTTGCATAAATAAAACCTGTGCATAGTTGTGTAAAGTAAGTGGAGAATCTTGGCTTCTAAATGCAGTTCCAATTCTACTAAAAGCAGCAGGAATATTGACTGCAACGTTTCTACCATAAGGCAAGCCTTTAATCACACCACCTGCTAAAGTTTCTGCAAAAACAGGCAACCTAGGATCAGCTTTAGAATCCATATAATCAGTCATGGTTTTACTAATCGCATAGTCATTTCGATTGCTAATAGTATAGTTGTTGTACCATGGATTATAGTTATTAGGATCCCCTGCGATATACTTATAATTGATGTTCTGGGCATTGCTTGTGATAACACCAGCAGCCAATGCAGCAGCATATTCTGTTTTACCTTTTGCAATATCTGCTTTTGAAATACGTAAAGCCATTACCATTCTGGTAGTATTAGCAAAACGCTTCCATGCTGCCATATTCCCATTTAATAAAACATCGCCAACAACAGCAGCTTCTGACTCATTAATTTGAGCTACTGCTTCGGTAAGCTCCTTAAATAAGGCAGTATAAATATCTTGCTGCTTATCGTATTTAGGGGCATAATTTTTATCCCCTTGCAACGCTTCTGTATAAGGAATATCTCCCCATATATCAGTCATTTGCAAAAAGTAATAGGCTTTTAAAATACGAGCAACTGCAATTTGATTATTCTTAGAACCATTGCCATTTGCAGAAGAAGAACCAGCATTGTTATAATTAATAATGGTTTGTAAGTCATATAAAGGGCCAGTATACCAACCAGCAAAACTGGAGTTTCTATCACTGTATAAAGATGAACCAGGATAAGGACCTTCTGAAATATGTTGAATATACATAGAGCCCAATCTTGCACTTGTAACATAAGTACTCAATGCTTGTTCTGCATTGGTTAGCAATGCTTTGGTAGAAGCAGTAGTTAACTGTGCAGGAGATATATTGGTATCGCCAAACTTGTTACAACTTTGTAACGTAGCCAGCAAACCAAAAACGATTAATATTTTTTTCATAAAATGTCTTTTTGTTTTTACTGTATTCGTTTACTAAAATGATGCTCTTAAGTTGATACCAAATTGTCTAGTAGAAGATAACTGACCACCTTCACGATAGAAAGTTTCTAACTCAGATGGATCAACACCCCATTTTTTGGTAGTAGCCCAAATTAACCAGGCATTCTGAACCATAAAGCCAATATTAGCAGACTTTACAAAAGGAACTGATTTTAATGCAGAACTTGGAATAGAATATCCAAACCTGATTTCTCTTAATTTAACATAAGAACCATCTAGTAAAACATTGCTTGCATCACGTTGACGAGCGGTATACCAATAAGCTCTTGCAGAAATATAACGGTTGTTTTCCTTACCTGCTAAAGCACCATTACCAAAAATTCCTGGAATGCGAATACCACCAGCACCTGTATTACCACCTGCTGTAGTATAAGAACCTGGATAATCTCTCCAATCATTTCCTTTATCATTCTTTCCAACTGTTTCTTGAGAAAGACCAGCACCCGTATTAAAGTTTCTTGTTTCAGAGTAGAATAATCCACCACTTTGGAAATCAATTCCAAAAGTAAGGTCAAATGATTTGTACTTAAAAGAGTTGAACATACCACCAGTGAACTTAGGAAGTACATTTCCAATTGGTACGTTAATATCATACAATGGTTGGCCCGTTGCATCAATTAAAGTTTGACCTGTTGTAGGATCTGTTCTCCATTTTCTACCGTAATACATTCCCCACTCACCACCTACTCTATGCTCTAAACGAGTATCATAACGATTGGTTGCATATAAATAGGTATTAATACCAGGAGCCAATTCTTTAATACTGTTCTGGTTTTTAGCCCAGTTTAAAGTAACATCCCAGCTGAAGTTTTTGGTCTCAATTGGTTTACCACTTAAAGTAATTTCAATACCCTTACTTTGAATATTACCTGCATTAATTTGTGCAGTAGAGAAACCACTTGCAGGTGTAACATCAATACCTAAGATTTGATCGGTGTTGTTGTTTTGATAATAAGTAACGTCTAAACCAATCTTCTTGAATAAACGCAATTCAACTCCAAACTCATAAGCTTTGGTTAAAGCTGGTTTAATTCCACCACCTTTAAATTGGTTTCCAATAGTTGCTGAAGGATTGGTTCCGTAGAATGAACCATTACCAATAGCAAGGTTTAGCGCATGAGCACCTAAGTCTGAACCTACGCTAGCAAAAGACGCTCTTAATTTACCGTAAGTTAACCAACTGGTTTTAACCAATTCGGTAAAAATAAAGCTGGTACTTAATGAAGGATATAAATAAGAATTGCTTTGTTCTGGCAATGCAGAAGACCAATCATTACGTAAAGTACCTTCCACAAATAATAAATCTCTCCAACCAATAGACGCTTTTCCTAAAACAGAATTCACAGTTTTCTTTTCATAAGAACGGCCAACTGTTGGACGTGAAATAGAAGCAGCAATATCAAAATAATTAGGAGAGCTTAATCCACCTTGTGTGCCCATAGATAATGCACTATAGCTGTTCTTACGAACGTTACCACCTACCATACCATCTACAGAAAAATCACCAAATTTATTCTTGTACATGATATTGGTTTCGTAGTTCATTTCAGAATAACGATCCTGTGAAATATCAAAGTAATCTAATGTTAAAGCACCTGTAGGCATTCTACCAGTGTTCTCATTATTGTAAGTATTTGCTCTTACATAAGAAACGATATTTAAATGATTATTGATTTTAATATTCATTCCAATATTTCCTACCAATCTGTTTTGAGCTTGTGTAGAGAAAGCTTCGTTTACCATGAAGTAAGGATTATCCCAATACTGAGGTCTTCCATACACTTTGATATCTGCACTTGCATTTGGATCACCTATATTCCATGAATTCAAACTACCATCTGGCTCTCTGTAATTCACCATACGTTTCATGTCTAATTGACGCTGAAACCATTGGTTAAAATTCTGCGTGATATTTAATCCATCTAAACGATATCCTTCTGCTGGCTTTCCTTTCGTACTGTTGGTAGTATAAGTAAGGTCAGTAGAAATAGTGATGTATTTACCAATAT
This sequence comes from Synechococcus sp. UW140, assembly GCA_943371295.1. Classification (GTDB taxonomy): domain Bacteria; phylum Bacteroidota; class Bacteroidia; order Chitinophagales; family Chitinophagaceae; genus Sediminibacterium. The sequence continues at coordinate 9,383 of CALRUG020000030.1, forward strand.
CAAATGAACCATTCAGTGCCAACTGATGCTGATCTCTGTTTGCATTAGGAATCATTAAACTCCTATTTTGGTTAGCATAAGTCATTCTGAAATTATATCCTTCACCACCTGAAGAAAATGAAACAGAGTTATTTTTATTTACACCTGTTCTAAAGAAGTCCTTCACGTTATTGGGCTGAGCAGTTAGTGGAGTTTGTTGTCCAAACTCTGCACCTGGGTACCAGCTCCAATAAGCACGGTAATTGTCTCCATTCATTTTTGGACCCCAACTTTCATCGGCACCATACTCTAACATACGTTGACCATTGAAAGCAGCCCAAGATGCAGGGTGAATAGCTGGATTATATTTAAACAAATAAAATCCTTGCGCATCAAATGAAGTACCTGCAGAAGTTAATGATGAAGAATAACCCCCTGCATATTCATTTTGATAGGGAGGCAATAAAGCCAACTTTTCAAAAGTTAATCCAAGGTTTACATCAACACTTGTGAATTTTTTGCGAGAACCTTTTTTAGTGGTAATGACTACTGCACCATTTGCAGCACGCTGACCATATAATGCAGTTGATGCAGGTCCTTTTAATACCGAAACACTTTCAATATTGTCTAAAATAACTGCAGACTGATTGGTGATAGTACCATCTACTACAAATATGGGAGCTTGAGGTCCTAATCCAGTAACACCACGAATCAAGATATCGGCATTATCAAATGAAGAACTAGGTGAACCTACTAATTGAACACCTGCAACTTTACCTGCTAAAGAAGTACTAATATCTAAAGACTTAGCAACAGTTAAGTTTTCACCTTTCACTTCTTGAACTGCATAACCAAGGGCTTTCTTTTCTCTTTTAACACCCAATGCAGTAACTACTACTTCACTTAGGTTATCTATTTCTTCTTTCATTTTTACAGAAGAAGCTTTGTCAGCTGGTAATTCTACCATCCCAAAACCAGTTGCAGTAAACTGCAGGGTTGCATTGGGAGATACTGAAATAGTAAAATTGCCCTCCCCATCGGCACTTACGGCATTTTTTGTGCCTTTCTCTTTTACAGTTGCTGAAGGAACGCCCACACCATTGGTGTCTGTAACCCTTCCTTTAACTGTTGTTTTTTGTGCAAAAGTGATATTCGTTAAAAGAATAAAACCCAGCATTAACAACAAAATTTTTCTCATTTGTTTAGGTTTTGGTTAAGAATATTAAAGTTTCAATGTACAGAATTTTCCATTATTGTTAATAAAATCTTAAAGGTTTAAACATTAAAGTACTCTTAATCAATCTATAATGAGGGTATCACCATGGCTTTCAGATGAATTATAGCTTATATCTATAATCGTAAACACAAAAAAGCCCCGATTGAATCAATCGAGGCTTATATTAAGTTTAAATACTATATTACCAACCCAATAAATAAGCAAAAATCAAAGGCACTACAATAGTAGCATCACTTTCAACAATATACTTAGGGGTATGAATATCTAGCTTGCCCCAAGTAATTTTTTCATTGGGTACTGCTCCAGAATAAGAACCATAAGAAGTAGTTGAGTCACTGATCTGACAGAAATAACTCCAGAACGGCACATCATGCCATTCTAAATCTTGGTACATCATCGGCACTACACAAATTGGGAAATCACCTGCAATACCACCCCCAATCTGGAAAAAGCCTACACCCTTTCCTCCACTATTAGCGCGGTACCATTCTGTTAACCAAACCATGTATTCAATTCCGCTCTTCATGGTAGAGGCTTTCAATTCCTGCTTAATCACATAAGAAGCAAAAATATTTCCCATGGTACTGTCTTCCCAACCTGGAACAACAATAGGTAAGTTCTTTTCAGCAGCAGCCAACATCCAACTATTCTTTGGATCAATTTCATAATACTGCGCTAAATCGCCACTTAAGAGCATTTTGTACATAAACTCATGTGGAAAATAGCGCTCACCCGCATTGTCTGCGTCTTTCCAAACCTTATAAATATGTTTTTGTAAACGACGGAAAGCTTCTTCTTCAGGAATACAAGTATCGGTTACACGATTGTAATGATTTTCCAATAAATCCCACTCTTCTTGAGGGCTTAAATCACGATAATTGGGCACACGCTTGTAATGACTATGGGCTACTAAATTCATGATGTCTTCTTCTAAGTTGGCCCCTGTACAACTAATGATGGCCACTTTATCTTGACGAATCATTTCGGCTAAGCTAATTCCCAACTCAGCTGTACTCATGGCACCAGCCAAACTCACCAACATTTTTCCCCCTTCTAACAAATGGGTTTCATACCCTTTTGCAGCATCCACTAAAGCAGCTGCGTTGAAATGTCTATAATGGTGCTCCACAAACTGAGAAACCGGTCCTTTACTCATATTATTCAATTTAGAGGGGCAAAAGTAAATTTTTTAGCTGGTATGCCTCTCTTAAATTGTAGCAGAATTTTCGTTACTTGCAGGTCCCCCCTCTAAAAAATCATGGACCAGCAATACTTTAAAGAATATTATCATTTAGAAAGGGTAAACTGGTGGTTTACTGTAAGAAGGAGGATACTGAAGGATCGGATCCGCCATGTATTAAGAAACCCCAAGGGGATACAATCCTTAAATATTGGAGCGGCCACTGGAACTACTTCGGATATGCTTGCTGAGTTTGGGGAAGTGATGTCGGTAGAATATGACCAAGAATGCTGTTCCTACACGCAAACATTTTTAAACACCCCAATCATTCAAGGATCTATTACCGAATTGCCATTTGCCAACAACAGTTATGATTTGGTCTGCGCTTTTGATGTAATTGAACATGTAGAAGACGACCAAAAAGCAGTTGAAGAAATGATGCGGGTTTGTAAACCTGGCGGACATATTGCCATCACCGTTCCTGCTTATGCATTTTTATGGGGTGAGCACGATGTAATTAATCAACATCATAGAAGATATACAAAAACACAACTGCTCGAATTACTGAAAAAGCAACAGGGTAGAATCGTTTATGACACATATTTCAATTCGCTTCTTTTTATACCCATAGCAGCTTTTAGATTATTGGCAACCGGAATAAATAAATTAAAGGGGCCAAAAAAAGCCAGCTTAGAATCAGATCATGCCATCTTTGGAACTGAAGGATTTTTTAATAACTTGTTAGCAGGAATATTCTCCATTGACTATTATTTATTGAAATGGGGCATTCGTTTTCCTGCGGGTGTTTCCGTTATGGTATTTTTTAAAAAAGAAAGTGAATGAGTTCAAAATTGGAAAAAATCATTTTTTATAAATGGGAAACAGCCAAATTTGGATCTGTTTATTTAATCCATTGTATTTGGTTTTTACTAGCTGCCATTGCTGTTGTTTCTGAAATGAGTAGAGGCCTTACCGGCATTGACAATTATTTAATTTTCGAGGGAGTATTCAAACATGTAGTTCAAGAGAAATATTTATTTAGTTATTATCCAGAAGAATATGTTTCGTTTAATAATTATGGGCCTGCCTTCTCTTTGGTGATTGCACCTTTTGCTTTACTTCCAACTTATCTAGGATGTTTCTTATGGGCCATGGCAAATGCAAGTGCATTATTTATTGCGATAAAAATGCTGCCAGTAGAAGAAAAACAAAAAATGATTGTATACTGGATTGTACTGATTGAAATGATGACATCTATTCATAGTGTTCAGTTCAATCCAATGTTCACCGCTTTTTTTATTTTCACTTTTATATTCACGCTACGAGGCAAAGATTGGATAGCAACATTATTCATTGCATTAGGTATTCTAACCAAATTATATGGAGTTGCTGGATTGGCGTTTTTCTTTTTTTCAAAAAACAAATTACACTTTATCCTTTCGTTATTGGTATGGTTAATAGTGATAGTTGCAGCCCCTATTCTCTACTCTAGCTACGATTATATTGTTCAGAGTTATGAAGATTGGTATTACCAAATCATTAGAAGAAACCAGCAGAATATTGATAATTCCAGAACAGCCGGAATGCAGGATATTTCAGTTCCAGGAATGATCCGTAGAATCTTTAAATATTATGGGCCTATAGATTTCCCAATTATAGCGGCAGCTGGAGTACTATTTGGTATTCCATTATTGAAAAAACAAAATCAAGACCAACCGCATTTTAAAATAAACTATTTAGCATTAGTGTTAATCTCGGTAGTCATATTTAGCTCCGCAGCTGAAAGCCCCACATTTGTAATTGCTGTAACAGGTGCTGCACTTTGGTTTATTACCCAACAACAACCCGTTTCAAATGCTGTAAAAGCAACCCTTTGGTTGTTATTTCTATTGACCATATTGTCTCCAACTGACCTTATACCACCCTATATTAGAATCAATTTTATTCTTGCATATTCTTTGAAAGCTTTACCTTGTTTTATTATCTGGTGTTGGCTAGTAATCAATTGTTGGAAAATTCATCTGCCTAAAATTTCTACAAAATGAGCAAGATGGTCGTATTTGTAATACCTGCCTGTAATGAGCAATCGAATGTGCTTGTAATAGCTGGTGCTATTAAAAATATCATGACTTCATTGGCCTACGATTACCGTATTTTATTTGTAGACGATGGAAGTACCGATCAAACATTATCGGTACTTAAATCAGAAGCTACTAACAATAATCATATCCATTATATTAGCCTTTCAAGAAACTTTGGTCACCAGAATGCATTAAAAGCAGGTTTAGATTTTGCAGATGGCGACTGCGTGATTATGATGGATGCAGATTTACAACATCCGCCAGATTTAATACCCGTATTATTAGAAAAATGGGAAGAGGGAACGGAAATTGTTTATACGATTAGAAAAGAACAAACCGATTTATCGCTGTTAAAAAGAAAAACTTCTGCCATATTTTATGATATCATCAATAATATGTCTGATATAGAGTTAGAGCAAGGAACGGCCGACTTTAGATTAATGGATCGAAAAGTGGTGGAAGCATTTAAACAAATAAGAGAACATGATTTATTTATAAGAGGATTGGTAAAATGGATGGGCTTTAGTCAATCAGGTGTAGCTTATTATCCTGCAGCAAGATTATCGGGTGAGTCTAAATATACCATTAAGAAAATGGTGCGATTTGCCCTACAAGGCATTACATCATTCAGCACTAAACCCTTATACATGGCTGCATATCTTGGATTTAGTTTTGCTTTTCTTTCAGTTTTATATATTCCATATATCATTTATAGTTTCTATCAAGGCCATACTGTTTCAGGCTGGGCATCCATTGTTGCCGCTATTGCTTTTTTTGGGGGATTACAGCTGATGATTCTTGGAATCATTGGACTTTATTTGGGCAAACTATTTATGCAAAGCAAGAGCAGACCACATTACCTTATTAAAGAAACGAATTTGTAAAATGAGCAGGAAGGTATTGCTGAGTTTTGATGTTGAAGAATTTGATATGCCTTTAGAATATCAATTTGCAATACCAGTTGAAGATCAAATGCGAATTGGAATAGAAGGACTTGATGCAATAACACCCATATTGGAATCGGTTCCTTCTACATTATTTACTACAGCAAATTTCGCTAATCATTTTCCTGAAAGAATCAGAAAGCTGGCAAACGCACAGGAAATAGCTTCTCATACTTTTTATCATACAGCTTACGAAACAGCTGACTTATTAAAATCTAGATTGAGATTAGAAGAAATTACTGGGCAGAAAATAACAGGATTAAGAATGCCCAGAATGCGACCAGTATTAATGAAAGACGTATTAGCAGCGGGTTATCAGTATGACTCTTCCATTAATCCAACTTGGTTACCAGGCAGATACAATAATTTTCATTTGCCAAGAACAATATATCAAGAAGCCGGGGTAAAAAGAATACCTGCTTCAGTAAGTCCTGGTATAAGGATACCCTTATTCTGGTTGAGTTTCAAGAATATGCCCTATAATTTGTACTTGCAATTGTGCAAACAAACTTTGGCAAAAGACGGTTATCTCTGTCTTTATTTTCATCCTTGGGAATTTACCCCTATTGAACAATTTGGGTTACCTGGCTACACTAGAAGGTGGTGTGGGCCGGCTTTAGTAGAACGTTTATTACAGTTAGTAAAAGACTTATCAAAAGACGCTGAGTTCGCTACAATGAACCAGATCTAGCGATTCAAACTTGAATACCCTTTAGCTACTTCAAAATTGGCTAACTCAACCATGTATTTTATTGATAGCATTTATTTGGATTACTGAATTATTATTTAGACATTTGTCTAAATATCTAAAAGTCGTGAATATTCTTTTTAAAGCATTAAATGATGAAACCAGAAGAGGGATTCTCGAGCTTTTAAAAAAAAGAGATATGTCTGCAGGTGAAATTGCAGAGCAATTCAATATATCTAAACCCAGTATCTCTCATCATTTAGACTTATTAAAACAAGCGGGTTTAGTAGTCGCAAATAAAGATGGACAATTTATTCATTATTCTATCAACACTACCGTGATGGATGAAATGCTAAAATGGATGATGCAGTTTAAATCTAAAAAATAAGCCGATGAAATCAACATCAATAAAAGAAATTGTAGTGCTGGTCTTTATAATTGGACTCCCATTTTTATATTTAGCAAGCATTTATGAATCCTTACCAGTAGTAATTCCAACTCACTTCAATTATAAGGGTGAAGCTGATGGAACTGGTGAAAAGTCTACACTAATTATAGTATCTATTTTCATGTCTTGTGTTTCGGTATTTACTTACTTAATAGTAAAAAATGCAAACAAAATAGATCCTAAAAAAAATACCCAATCACCAGAATTGCTTCAAAAGATTGCATACATGATTGTAGTTTTCTTATGTGCAATTTTATTGGTGATTATTCAATCTTCTAAAACTGGATCAATGAAATCAAATCAGTTTTTAATGCCCCTGATAGGGTTATTGTTTGCTGGTTTAGGTAATTTTATGCACAGCATAAAACCCAATTATTTTATTGGAATGCGTTTACCCTGGACTTTAGAAGATCCAGAGAATTGGAGAAAAACGCATCAAATAGGCAGTAAAATATGGATGATTGGAGGTATGCTTATTGCAGTTAGTTCCCCATTTTTACCGAATGTAAGTGGATTCATTTTTTCGATGATTGTATTATCAGTAATGGTGGCTTATCCCATCATTTTTTCTTATCGTTTATTCAAAAACTCAAAAGCTGAATGATGAATTACAAATTTATAATAGGAGTAGTTGTTTTTACTTTTTTGAGCTTTACTGGAAACACACAAACAATAGAAGGATCTTGGAAAGGAAATATTGATGCAGGAGGTAATCAATTACCATTGGTCTTTCATTTAAAACAAACCAATAACCAGTGGGAAGCTAGTTTTGACAGCCCTGCTCAAAATGCATTTGGCATAAAAACTGGATCAACACAAATAAAGGATGATAGTATACGTGTTACAATACCTGCAATCAACGGAAGTTTTAAAGGGAAATGGAATGGTGCAGACCAAATTGAAGGTTTATTTCAACAAGGGAATTTTAATACCAAGCTTATTCTTTTCAGGTCCAACGAATCAGTTAAAATTACAACACCCATCATCAGACCTCAAACACCTAAAGCTCCCTTTGATTATTACAGTGAAGAACTGCGTTTTTCCAATGCCGATAAAACAGTTGAATATGGTGCAACCTTAACCCTTCCAAAAAATAAAAAAGATTTTCCAACGGTCATATTGATTTCAGGTAGCGGTACACAAGACCGAGATGGGTCAATGTTTGATCACAAAATATATTGGGTATTGGCCGATCATTTAACGAAAGCCGGCATTGGCGTATTAAGAGTAGACGATAGAGGGGTAGGTAAAACAAGTTTAGGTCCTAATCCACAACTACTCACCAGTAAAGATTTTGCGAATGATGTAGAAGCAGCCTTAGCTTATTTATTAACAAGAACAGAAATCAATACAAAAAAAATTGGTTTGATAGGGCACAGCGAAGGCGGAGCTATTGCACCAATGGTAGCTGTGAACAATAAGCAGATTGCTTATCTTGTTTTACTAGCAGGACCTGGTATACCGGGCCATGAGATCTGGAATTATCAAATGCGCAGAAATTTTATTAGGCCCAACTTAACCAATGCAGATTATTTAACAGCCGCATCACTGGTAAATGAAATGAATAGCCATTTTAGATACAGCACAAATGTTGATTCAATCAAAGCCAATATGCAAAAAACCTATGCCAGTTGGAAGCAATTGAATCGGTTGATTGATGAATCTAAATTATTTACAGCAAAAGGAATTGACCCATACTTAGGTTTAGTTAATCAATTCAGGCCAGCATTAGCTTGGTTACAATTTTTCATGAACCATGATCCTGCTGAAAATTTATCCAAATTAAAAATACCTGTACTAGCTTTAAATGGTGCTTCAGATATACAAGTAACAGCGGCAGAAAATATAAACGGTATTGAACAAGCACTAAAGAAAGCTAAGAATAAAAATTTTGAAGTAAAAATATTGCCTTCACTAAATCATTTGTTTCAAACAAGTAAGAGCCCTGAACAATCCTATGGAACTATTGAAGAAAGTTTTTCACCAACAGCGCTTCAAATAATTAGTGACTGGATCAATAAAACAAATCAATAGTCATGAATTATTTAGCCCATGCTTATTTCTCTTTTGGAGACCCAGCAATTTTAACTGGGAATATGATTAGTGATTATGTGAAGGGTAAAAAACAATTTGATTATCCAGTCTCCATTCAAAAAGGAATCAAATTGCATCGGGCAATTGATCAGTTCACCGATGATCATGCCACCACCAAAGCTATTAAGCAAATTTTTTCTCCGTTAGTAAGACTTTATGCTGGTGCTTTTGCAGACATTGTATACGACCATTTTTTAGCTATAGATCCTAATGAGAAAACTGCAGAAGAATGGATGCATTTTTCTGAAACTACTTACCAACAACTCGGCACCCAACAGGAATGGTTCCCCCCATATTTTGCAAGGGTTTTTCCTTATATGCAAGCTCAGAATTGGCTCTACAACTACCGATTTGATTGGGGTATGGAAAATAGTTTTAAGGGTTTGCAAAAAAGAGCTGCCTATTTAACGAATGCAGAACAAGCATTTGATCTATTCTTGGCCAATTATACTGAAATACGTCAGTTATCCGCCGATTTTATACCGGATGTTAAAATATTTGCCATTGGTCAATTTCAACAATTGGTAGAGAAATAGCTAGGTATATTTGTAAAAATGATTCAAATGAAAAAAATAGGATTTTTTTTAGCATTTGCATGCATCAGCATATTTGCTATTGGTCAACAAAAACCAACTGAATTAGACAAATCTCCGATGGATATGAGTTATTGGCCCGACAACTACCCATTATTAAAAATGAGTGGGAAAGCCAAGGATCAACCAATAGCAAGGATTATTTATGGAAGACCAGTTAAAAATGGCAGAACCATTTTTGGTGGCATTATCAAGTACAACGAACTATGGCGCTTAGGTGCGAATGAAGCGACAGAATTAGAAATATTTTCCCCAGTTAAAATTGCCAACAAAATAATTCCAAAGGGACGTTATACTTTATTTTGTGTGCCATCCGAAAGCAGATGGACTATCATTGTAAGCAAGGATAATTTTTGTTGGGGAAGTTTTACCTACGATACTAGAAAAGATGTTGTAAGGGCAGATATCAAACCCGAAACAACCAATGAAACTGTGGAAACTTTTACAATATACTTTAATGAAAATGCCGGTAAAGCTAATTTGGTAATGCTTTGGGATAACCAGCGTGCAGAATTACCTATGACACTTGTAAATACTAAAAAATAAATATAATGAAGACCGCAACAAAATACATACATGCTGGAGCAGAACCAGATCCTTCTACTGGAGCCATCATGACGCCCATTTATCAAACATCAACTTATGTACAAGAAGCTCCGGGTGTAAACAAGGGGTTTGAATATGCTAGAAGCCAAAATCCTACCAGAAAAGCATTGGAAGAAGCCTATGCACAAATTGAAAATGGGAAATTTGGATTGGCATTTGGAAGTGGTGTTGCTGCAACGGATGCGGTCATTAAATTATTAAGCCCGGGCGACGAAGTCATTGCGGCCAATGATATGTATGGAGGCACTTACCGACTTTTTTCTAAAGTGTTTGAAAAATTTGGCATCATTTTTACTTATGTAGATACTACCAATGTAGCCAATATCAAAGCAGCAGTTTCAGCAAAAACAAAATTAATTTGGATTGAAACACCTACCAATCCTTTGATGAATATTACCGATATAGAAGCAGTAGCAGGAATTGCAAAAGCCAACAATGTGCTGCTTTGCGTAGACAATACTTTTGCATCTCCATACTTACAAAATCCACTAGACTTGGGTGCAGATATTGTAATGCATTCTGCAACTAAATATTTAGGTGGGCATAGTGATGTGATTCAAGGCGCTTTAATGATGAATAGTGCAGAACTAAGAGAGCAATTGTATTTTATTCAAAAAAGTTGCGGTGCAGTTCCTGGACCAATGGATTGTTTCTTGGTTTTAAGGGGAATTAAAACATTGCACTTGCGCATGCAAAGACATTGTGAAAATGGAAGAGTGATTGCACATTGGTTAAGGAAGCATCCTAAAGTGGGTAAAGTATATTGGTGTGGATTTGAAGACCATCCTAATTACGCTATAGCAAGAAAACAAATGCGCGATTTTGGTGGAATGCTATCATTTGAATTAAAAGACGATAGTATAGAAGCCGCTAAAAAAGTTTTGTCTTCAACCAAATTATTCTCATTGGCAGAAAGTTTAGGGGGAGTAGAGAGTTTGATTAATCATCCAGCTTCAATGACACATGCATCTATTCCTAGAGAAAAAAGGATTGCCAATGGTTTAAGTGATACATTAATTAGGTTAAGTATTGGTGTAGAAGATGCAGACGACTTGATTGCAGATTTAGAAAAAGCACTGGCATAATGATCAAAATAACTTGGAGACCATTCGCACTACTACTGCTTATTTACAGCAGCAGTTTTGCACAAGAGCGTGTTATACATCCTATTCAACAGAAACTGGATAGTATATATCAATTGAACACCGTCCCAGGTATGTTGGTTGCTAGTTCTGTAAAAGGGAAACATCAGTTTTTTACGGTTGGTGTTGCAGACAAAAAAACAAACCTTCCATTTACTGCAGAAACACAGTTTGAAATAGGGAGTATCAGTAAAACATTTACTGCATTTTTATTGGAATCCCTTTTACAAGAGAACGGTATTGCAGACACTAGCTTAATCACCGAATTTTTACCAGATAGTTTAACAAAAAACAAAGCAATTGCATCCATACAATTATTGCATCTATTAAATCATACATCTGGATTACCCAGACTCCCAGAAAATATTGGGATTCCAGTTGATCGCCTACAGCCCTACGCCAATTATGATAAAGAACAATTGTATTACTATTTAAGTAAAACAGAACCAAAAACCTTTGGAAGAATTGCTTATTCCAATTTGGGGGTGGGATTAGCAGGGGTGATTGCTGAAAACATTAGTAAAAAAAGCTATGAGCAATTATTATCCCAATACATCAATAGCCCCTTTCAATTAAAGCATACAGGCATTCAGTCTGCCAAAAGAATGCCCAAAGCAACTGGCTATTTTGGCAATGAAACGGCAACCTACTGGGATATGAGTGTATTAGTAGGTGCTGGGGGTATAAAATCGGATGCCAATGATGTATTGCGATACCTAGATTTTATTGCATCCAATCAATCTTTACCAGTTATTCAATCTGTATTAAAGAAAACCACCCAATTAAATAAACAAATCGCTATTTCCAAAGCCTGGCATACCATTGAAAAAGATGGAGCCACCTTACTGTATTGGCACAATGGTGGCACTTATGGATTCTCCACTTTTGCGGCATTTAATCCAACTACACAAAATGGCGTTGTAGTAGTTATTAATGCTTTTAATAAGAATGAAATAGCAGATAAATTGGGAATTGATATCATGACCAATCTTTTAAAGGACTAAATGGAAGCTAGGGCAAAGCTGCAAGAATTTTTTAACAAGAAAGTAAAAGAATACAACCAACCTTCTTTTATTGCTGCTGATCCAGTTTGCATTCCGCACTTATTCATTAAAAAACAAGACATTGAAATTGCTGGTTTTTTTGCAGCCATTTTTGCATGGGGAAATAGAACTACGATTATCAATAAATCGAAGGAATTAATGCAATTGATGCAGATGGAACCGCATTCATTTTGTTTAAATGCCAAAGCTGCAGATTTAAAAAAATTAGAGGGATTTAAGCATAGAACATTTAATACAACTGATCTACTCTATTGCATTGAATTTTTTAAACATCATTATCAGCAATACGAGTCCTTAGAAAATGCATTTATGCCTGCTAATAAAAGACCTAAAAACATAAAGGAAGCACTCAGTTATTTTCATCATTATTTTTTCTCCTTAGAAGACGCTCCAGTAAGAACCAAGAAACATATTTCTACCCCAGAAAAAGGATCCAGCTGTAAAAGATTGAATATGTTTTTACGCTGGATGGTTAGAACCGACAAATCGGGCGTAGACTTTGGTATTTGGAAAAATATTCAGCCCAATCAACTGATATGTCCTATAGATGTTCATGTGGCTAGGGTTGCTAAAAGATTCAATTTATTAGATCGAAAACAAACAGATTGGTTGGCGGCTGAAGAGCTCACCAACTATTTAAAAAAATTAGACCCGAAAGACCCTGCTAAATATGATTTTGCCTTATTTGGTCTGGGTGTAATAGAGAAATATTAATTTTAAGAATGACCAATCCTATTGTAGATATTGCACAAATTGAACAACTCAATAAAAATGAACTAATTGATGCAATCAATTGGTTAATCATCAACGATTTTGAAAAGCTGGTTTTTATTCTCTACCGCATTGATGTAAGTGAAGCGAAAATTAAATCATTGCTCAATAAGGACAACAATCATTTTGCCGCACCCGTTATTGCAGATGCCATTATAGAAAGATTAGAAGAGAAAAAAGCCTCAAGAGAAAAATACAAACAAGATCCTCCTGCTTCTGATGAAGAAAGATGGTAGTATTATTTTATCAATTCATCAATTCTTTTAATAGCATACCCCTTACTTCGTAATAAGCGAATAATAGCTGGTAGTTCAAGATAGAATTTTTCTTTTCTTCTTGGGTCTGTTCCTACATGCAGCAATAAGATATTGCCATTCAACTTTCCTGGAATAGCAGCTAATATTTTCAATTGACTCATCAAAGTGGTGTTGCTTTTATAACTGCTGCCCATTTCTGGCCAAGTATAATCTGCATTCGTATAGGTACCTGGAGTAAAACTAAACAGCTCCAATCCCTTCCAATTACACCAATTGGCTACACTATCATTCCACCATTCAAATGGTGGAATAAATAATTTTCTTTGTTGAGTATTGATTCCTAAATTTTCCATGACGAGAAAATTTTTGTCTAAATCGGTACTAAAGGAATCGTAGCTCACCAATAATTTATTTCTGTTCGTCCAATCGTTATACAATAAATGATCATTGCTATGTGCCCCTAAATAATGTTGATCTTTTTCTAAAGCCTTAATCGTTTTTGAAAAAGATTTATTTGAGTAAAATCTTCCAGTAAAAAAGAAACCTGCTTTTACCTGTTCTTTAGCCAAAATCTGGCGAATGGTGTTTAATCCCTCCCCATATTCATCTCCAGTAAATACCAATGATACGGCAGGTTGCATGGGATCTACAGATTTAATGATGGCACCCATTTGTTTTACAGGAATAGAGATAGAGCCGCTTATTGTATTACTGAGTGGTGCTTTATCTTTTGCACTATGCTGTTGTGCTGCCAATAAATAAATTAAACTAGCTGTACCATCCATAGTGGGTTCATTGGTACTATAATCTCCGTAATCATCATGGTAAACAGCTAAATCACTCTGAAATTGGTCGTATTCATCTGGATCATTTAATTGAATACCAATTAAGTTTTTATAGATACTGGTATACACAGGTCCGTCTACCAATCCGCCATTAATGGGATAATTTTTTAAATGCGTAAATCCAGAATGCGGATCCACTGGCGTATCCCCTAAACTTGGCAATCCATATACCATACTGGTTCCCCAAGGATTACACCCAAAAAGCCAATCGATATTCGCTTGTTCTAATTGATTGTATGAATTATCCCCAGATAGCTCTTTGTACCATTTACATTGAATGGCAAAAGAAGTGGTTAAATTGTTACTGCACCAAATAAAAGGCACTCCTCTATAAAAAGCGTTTTGTTTTGCTTTTTGCCAAACAGCATCAATCCCCTTTTTATAAAATTCAATAATTGTATCACGTTGCTTTCCTTTTAATTGTTTTGCGAGTTCATAATGACCTAAGTTGATAAAGGGATACCACTGATAGTGACTGGCAGTGTCTTTTCCTAACCAAGGGGTCACCGGTTCTAGTTTTGCAAATTGATACGCAGTTTGAATAGGAAGCTTATTCACTTTAGCCAACATTGCCGCAGACAATTCCATATCGTCTACCCAATTGTCTTCTGCATAAATATAGGGTGATCTTACCGATGCGGTTTGCGTGACCCCGGGTTTAAGTAAGGAGAATTGATAAGCAGAAAATGCTTTTTCTTCATACATTTTTGCAAATGGAGTTGATTGAAATACTTCTGCAGCCAATGTAAATGCAGCACTAAATTTTGCAGCTGTTGAACTAGTGCCAGTAGTATTGTTTAAAAACTTACCTCTTTGCTGTGGCTGTCCATTTATAAAATAAACAGGCCTTTCAAATCCTCTTCCATAATAAGGATCCTCTTTAGGTATCCGCATACTCAAATGATCACGATCATCAGCCAATTGATTAAACATCCAATCTTTTCGAGGATGCATTTTAATCAACCAGTCTAATCCCCATTTGGCTTCATCTAAAATATCTGACCGATTGTTCTTTCCTTTTAATCCATTCCACTCATATTGGTCACCAAAAACTTTGGGGAAATGGCTATAAGCTGCAAGTAAGTGAAATGTAGCATTGGCAGTAGTACTGCTGTATTGTAAATAATCACTGGCATCGTGCCAACCTCCACTTGCATCAATTATGGTACTATCTTTTATACCTGCAGCTGCTCCATATAATGTATAGCCATCATGCGTATGACAACTATCGTTTAGGAATGGATTAAAGCCACTTCTTTGTTGGCGCATATACTGAAGGCAAAAGTCTGCAGTTCCATCATAAACAGATGGATCAATCTTGAAAACAGGTGAAACAACTGAGCCTATTTTTATATAATATCTTCCAGGTTCTGAAATGCTGGTAAAATTCAAGCGATAAGAGGTTTTGAAAGGACCATAACTTCCAAAGTTTTTTCCTACACTTGCCTGAAATACTATTTTGTTTGTAGAAGCATTCATCAATTGAAAGCTTGTAACTACTCTAGTAGATTTACTCCCGAAGATGGCTACTTTACTGCCTTTAGGCAAATAACCCAATTGGTTGATTCTTATCCAACTACTATCTGATGCCATTAATTTAGGTATGAGAAAAACGATCGTATATACAATCAATAACAATCTTTTCATATGAGCAATTATGCTTTAAAGATACAGCCTCCTACAGGGTTTTTAACCTATTTTTGCATCCAAACTATTTCAGCATGAAGCTTGTCTCTTACTTATCTAATGGTCACGATCAATTGGCTTTTTTAGTGGATAATTTATTATTTGATTGCGACTTAATGCATCCAGAACTACCCAACAGCATGAATATGTTTTTGCAATACTGGGACGAAATGTTTCCGATTGCACAACAAACTGAAGCAGCTATTAAATCTGGAAGACTAAGTAAAGACAGAGGGTTACCAATTGAAGAAGCCCTGCTTTTAGCACCTGTACCTTTTCCTACTTCTTGCAGAGATGGATATGCATTCAGACAACCCGTTGCTGCAGCAAGAAGAAATAGAAAAGTAGACATGA
>CALRUG020000031.1:0-25183 GCA_943371295.1 Synechococcus sp. UW140
AATTAAAACGCTTATAATCAGCCAAATAGTTGAAAATTATTTAAATAATGTTTTAAACATTAATAAAAATTAAATGTATATTTTTAATCTTTTATTAATCTAAATTTTCAATAATAGTTTTTACTTATTTAAAATATAAAAATCATTAATGTATTATTTTAGCCAATTTGATCTTCAATATCCTCCTAAACAATCTTTAAATTGAGCACTTATAAATTGCTATTATGATCAGCGTTTCAAGAGCAAAGCAATTGACTATCAATCAATTTCTATTGGCTATTCACTTCTTGTTTTTTACAAATTGTTGTTTTGCACAGCTACCACCTGAGTTGCTAAATCCTGAATTAGTTTCCATCAATCGTATGCCCATGAGGGCGAATGCCTTTGCATTTGAAAACTGGGTTATAGCAAGCAGTTTTGAAAAAGAAAAATCAGCCAATTTTTTCTCCTTAAATGGAGATTGGAAATTCAATTGGGTACAAGATCCCAATAAGCGTCCGATTGATTTTCACGAGAATAATTTCGATGATTCAAAATGGTCCCTATTTAAAATCCCTGCTAGTTGGGAAGTGAATGGATATGGATTACCTATTTATGTGAACCAACCATATGATTTTGCTGGTCATAATCTGAGATACAATAAGATGAATCCTCCCTATGATATACCTGCAAACAATAACCCAGTTGGTTCCTATCGCAAAAAAATAGTTATACCAAATGGTTTTAAAGGGAAACAGGTCTTTTTGCATGTGGGTAATGCAAAAAGTTGCTTATTTGTTTGGGTGAATGGCAAAAAAGTAGGGTATAGCGAAGACAGTAAACTCGCTGCTGAATTTGATATTACCCAGTTTTTAAAAGAAGGAGAGAACCTGATTGCTTTTCAAGTTTTTAGATGGAGTGATGCCAGTTATTTGGAATGTCAAGACATGTTTAGGTTTTCAGGGATTGAAAGAAGTGTTTATTTGTATGCAACCAACAAATTGAATATCAGAGACTTTAAAATCAATGCCGAATTAGATAAGAAATATGAAAATGGTGAATTGGAAGTAAAAGTAGAAGTGGATAATTATAAATCTGAAAAAGGGTATCTCAGTAAGAAAGATAGTTTTAATGTTGAAGTACAATTAAAAGATGCGAATGGTAAAATAGTTTATCAAGATCAAACCAAGGATTATGCAACGGTACTAGGAAATTATAAGACTAACGTAGCATTTAAAACTACTGTTGAAAATGTACAATCTTGGTCGGCCGAAACTCCATATCTATATACATTGTACCTCATTTTGAAAAATAAAGAAGGGGAACTTTTAGAGATCATTCCACAACGTATTGGGTTTAAAAAAATTGAAATTATTGGAGCTAATTTCTTGGTAAATGGGAAGCGTATTTTTTTAAAAGGCGTGAATAGGCATGAGCATCATCCTCGTAATGGACATACGTTGAGTAAAGAAGACATGTTGAAAGATATGGAGATGATGAAAAAGTTGAACATTAATGCGGTGAGGCACTCTCATTATCCGCCTGATCCTTATTGGATGGAACTTTGTGATCAATATGGATTATATGTTGTAGATGAGGCAAATATTGAAAGTCATGGTTTAGGTTATGATTTAAGTGTAACGCTGGGAAATAAATCAGTTTGGAAAGAAGCGCATTTGCAAAGGATTCAGCGGATGTATGAAAGAGATAAAAATCATACAGCTGTTATTACCTGGTCTTTAGGGAATGAAGCAGGTGATGGTAGTAATTTTTATGCCGCCTATGATTGGCTTAAAGAGAAAACTAAATTGCCTATACAATATGAACGTGATATTGATTACGGGAAGCCCAACAATACTCCATTTTCTGAAATTTTTTGTCCGCAATATATTTCACCTGATGGTATGTTGAAATACGCAAAGTCTAATGCTCAATTGCCTCATATTCAAAGTGAGTATGCGCATATAATGGGGAATAGTTTAGGTAATTTCAAAGACTATTGGAATATCATTGAGAACAACCCAAAAATTCAAGGTGGGTTTATTTGGGAATGGATTGACCAGAGTATTGACACAGTAAAAAATGGAAGAAGAATTAAAGCTTACGGGGGAGACTTCCCTTTAGAAGGGCCGGTTGATGAAAATTTAAGCGATAATAATTTTTGTGTTAAAGGAGTAGTAGATGCCTACAGGAACCTTACCCCAATGGCCTTGGAAGTAAAGCAGGTTTACCAAAATATAAAAACCTACTGGCAAGGAAAGAAGACCCTTCTAGTTAAGAATGGTTTCTTTTTTAAAAATCTAGATAATATTTATTTGCACTGGGCTTTACAAGAAAATGGAGTGATAAAGGAAACTGGTAAAATTGAAACTATTCAATTAGCGCCACAGCAAGAGCAAACATTTTTAATTGCAACCAACTACAAGCAAAAAGCAGACAAGGAGTATCAATTAAATATTTACTATGCTTTAAAAAATGAGGAACCTTTTTTAAATAAAGACTATACAGTAGCTTCTGAACAGTTTTTACTAAATGAATTGCATGCAAAAAATAGTACCCCGGTACTGAAGCAAAATTTAAAATGGGTTCAGACAAATAAAATGGTTCAAATTAATGGGAGCTCATTTTCTGTTCAGTTTGATATGGAGAATGGCAAACTATTGCGTTATACGAAAAATGGGGAAGAAATCATTCAATCTGGTCCAGTACCTTCTTTTTGGAGAGCACCTACCGACAATGATATTGGTGCCGGCTTTAATCAGCGTTTACGCATATGGCGCAATGTATATGATAGTACTCGCCAGTTGACTTACGATATTTTACCCGTTGAAAAGGGACTTATTAAAGTTAGTTTTTCTAAAAACTTATTGAACGGAGATGCAAAACATATTCAGGTATATTCTATTTATGGGGACGGTTCTATTAAGGTGGAAAATAATTTTGAAGCATTAAAAGGGAAGTATCCACTTTTATTAAGGGCAGGTAACGATTTAACAATCGCTGGAGATTTTAAAAATATCGATTGGTATGGTAGAGGTCCAGGTGAAAACTATTGGGATAGGAAAACCAATACATTTCTTGGACAGTATGCACAAACGATTGATGAACAATACTATCCTTATGCAAGACCCCAAGAAAGTGGTAATCATACTGAAGTAAGATGGGTAAGCTTAAGCAATTCAAAAGGAAAGAAAATTAAGTTTATTTACAATGATAGCTTACTGAGCTTTTCTGCATTGCCTTATCATTTAAATGATTTGGATCCTGAAATGAATAAAAAGCAATACCATAGTGGGGAGTTGAATAAGAGAGCTGAAATTTATATGCATATGGATTTAAATCAAACAGGTTTACAAGGTATGGATAGTTGGGGCGCATGGCCATTAGAAAAGTATCGGATTCCCTTTAAAAATTATGCATACAGTTATTGGATTAAGTTTGACTAACATGAAATTGTATATGAAAAAAAGTATCCTCATTCTATTTTTCGGCTTATCAACTATTTCAAGTCAAGCACAATCCACTAAAATGGCTCCAAAGCCCTTGATGGGTTGGATGAGTTGGAACTTTTTTGCAGAAAAAGTGAATGAGTTAGAACTTAAAGAAATGGCAACAGCAATGATTCATTCTGGTATGGTAGATGCTGGGTACAATTATATTTTTATAGATGATGGTTGGCAAGGTGGAAGAGATATGAAAAACAATATTATTGCTGATCCAATAAAATTTCCCTCAGGAATAAAAGCTTTAGCCAACTTTTTACATGAAAGAGGGATGAAGTTGGGCATATACAGTGATGCTGCCCAGTTAACATGTGCTGGTTATACTGCTAGTTTGAATTTTGAAGAACAGGATGCAAAAACTTTTGCAGAATGGGGGATTGATTATTTAAAATATGATTATTGCAATGCACCTGCAGATTCAAATACTGCAAAACTACGATATCAAAAAATGGCTGAGGCTTTAAAGAAAACTGGCAGACCAATTGTATTTGGAATTTGTGAATGGGGAGAAAGAAAGCCATGGAATTGGGCTGCAGGTGTAGGAGGTCATTTATGGAGAACCACCCATGATATTAGAGATAAATGGGCAAAGAAACCAAATGAAAAATGGGGCTTAGGTATTTTAGATATTTTTGAAACGAATGCTAATCTAAATGGGTTTGCGGGCCCCGGACACTGGAATGATGCAGATATGTTGGTAGTTGGATTGTATGGAAAGAAAGGCCCTTCTGGTGATGGTGGTGGAATTGGTTGTACTGATATAGAGTATCAATCACAATTTAGTCTTTGGGCTATGATGTGCTCACCTATGTATGCTTCTAATGATATTAGGAAAATGAATGAAGCAACAAAGTCTATTTTACTGAATAAAGAAGTGATTAAAATTAATCAGGACTCATTAGGCATTCAGGCAATTCTAAAAGTAAATGATAGTACATTGAGTGTGTTATTGAAACCCTTATCCAATGGGGATTATGCTTTAGCAGTTTTGAATAAGTTGGATCGTTCTATTTCGTTTATTCCTGATTTTTCAAAGTTGGGTTTGGAAGAAAATTTTCAAATTCGTGATTTATGGGAACATACGACTATTAAAAAGTCCGATTTAAATAATCAGATGATTTTAAGTCATCAAACAAAAATGTTTCGATTAACAAAAACGAAGAGCGAATAAAATAATTTCAATGAGTTTTACCATTCAGCAGCTTATACAGTTTTACCAATTATTGCCACATCCAGAAGGGGGCTATTATAAGGAAACTTATCGATCAGCAGAATCATTGAATGCAGATAGTTTACCAATTAGATTTAAGGGGAAGCGAAATTTTTCAACAGCCATTTATTTTTTACTAGAAGAAAATTCGTTTTCTGCATTTCATCGAATTCAATCGGACGAATTTTGGCATTTTTATTCTGGGGATGCAGTAGATATACATGTTTTACATGCCAATGGAAAATATGAACTAATTAAATTAGGATCTAATATTGAGATGGGTGAGCAGTTTCAAGCAATTGTTCCTGCAGGTGCTTGGTTTGCCTCAAAAACCAGTGGTCATTATTCATTAGTTGGTTGTACTGTTTCACCAGGATTTGATTTTGCTGATTTTGAGTTAGCGAAAGCGGATGAGTTGGCCTTGCAATACCCCGATCAAAAAACATTGATTCAATATTTCTGTCGACAGTAGTTTATCAATCTATTAATCAATCTATCTATATTGATTTTAGTGATTGTAATGTATTAAAAGATAACCAGCTACACTTAAAAGTAAAACTGCAAGAATGGCTACTATAAGCCATTGTTGATCTTGTATTTTTCTTTTCTTTTTTCTTTTGTTATTTCTGGATATATGTTTTTTTAATTGTTGATTTAAACTATTGGTGATTTCAATAATATTTTCTTTGTTTTTGAATTGTTCCAAACCTTCTAAAGCATCATTTTCAAATGCAGAAGCAGCCATCTTTTGTTCAATGCTATTCATTTCATCCTCAGATATATCCTTATTAAGGTATTGTAACAATTCCTCTTCAGATAGCTCTTGCTCTTTTTTAAATATGTCTTTCCAATTGGTCATTAAAAAGAATGTTTTTTCTCCATTAAAATTTTCAAATTTCTTTTCCCGTTCTGAATATTGCTTTTTACCTGCAGTAAACTAAATCCTGTTATAGAGCTTATTTGCTGATAACTTTTCTTTTGTAGATAAAATAAAGTTATACAAGTTTTTTGCTCTGTATTGAGTTCTTCTAAAGCCGCTTCTAATAAGTCCAAATTAAGTTCCCTTTCAGAATTGGCTGTATTTTCTGATTCCTGTATTGCTGATACTGATGGGATATGATCAATGGAAATAACCAGTTTTTGATCCCTTAGCTTCATCAAACAGTAATTGCAAGCAATTTTATACAACCAACTCTTTGGATATTCAACCGAATATTTATCTAATTCATTCAGCGCCTTTAAAAATATTTGCTGCACAGCATCTTTGGCTTCTTCTTCATTCTTAAGGTATTTCATGCATACTCCAAGTAATAGCATTGTATAACGTTGAAGTAAAATACCCAACCATTCCTTATTTTGATCGGTTTGATACTTCTTTAAAAGTTCAATGTCTGTGATATGTTGAAACGCTTGTTGAATCACTTGTTAAATTAACTCATTTTTGTTAAGATGCAAGCTTTGTAATTTTCCATATCTTTCATTAAAAATACTGAATGGCTTTTGTTGTTGCAATTGTGTCCGTTGTTCCCTTAAGATTGGAAGCTTCCCATCAAAGTGAAATGATTAGTCAACTACTTTTTGGCGAAACAGCTGAAATAGTGGAGGGAGGTCAACTATTACAAACTGGTACATTTACCAAAGTAAAATGTTTGCACGATGGATATGAAGGATGGTGTCAAAGTGCCCAATTGGCGCTCGTGCCTGATGAACTGGTAATGAGAAGAACCCCTGCAATGATGCCCGATTTAATAAACAAAATGAAGCTAAATGATACAGAAATGCAGCTCCCATTTGGGGGTTCATTAGCGTTATTTAAACAGCAAGCATTGAATCTTCCCAACTTATCATTCAAATACATGGGTGAGGTATTGGTTCCTGGCCAAATAAGTCTTACCCCTGAATCTATAAAGCAAGTGGCTGAATTATTTATCAATACGCCTTATTTATGGGGAGGGAGATCAATTTTTGGTATTGATTGTAGTGGATTTGTGCAACAAGTTTATCAATACTTCAATATTCGTTTGCCTAGAGATGCATATCAACAAGCAGAGCTTGGAACGGATATTGGGTTTTTAGCTGAAACCATTTGTGGAGATCTGGCTTTTTTTGATAATAAAGAAGGCAGAATCACGCACGTTGGTATCATGTTAGATGCCCAAACCATTATACACGCATCGGGAAGAGTGCGAATTGATCATGTTGACCAAGCAGGAATATTAAATAGAGAAACAGGTGAACGAACCCACCAATTGAGAATAGTTAAGCGCCTTGTTTAGGCTAAAACTACATTAGATCCATTCCTTTGGCAAAATAGGTTACAGTGCCAGGCAATGCTAACCAAAAGAATTCACGGTATACAAATAGGAGTACAATTAAGGCTGCAAGCCAAAAAAAGAATAACGCCCAATATTTACCAGTGGATTGTTTTGCTTCCATTTTGTAGAATTTTATGCAAAGATAAGGGTCAGAATCATTTCCCCCACTAATCAGTTAGAGTTTTTTGAATTTTTGTTGTTTGGGTGGAGGAACTGGTTTTATTCTTGTCAAAAAACAACATTTTAATGCTTAATAACAATAGTACTACCGCAAAAATTTTCTTCATTTTATCATCGCTTAAGCTTAAGGCTAATTTGCTACCCAAGAATCCTCCGGTTATGAAAGCAACTGCAATTAAGAAAACATAATTGAAATTAATTTGCCCTTGTTTATGGTATTGCCAAACAGCAAGGGCAACTACTGGAAGCATTAAAACCCCCAGTGAAGTTCCTTGGGCTTGTTTTTGCGTAAGCCCAAGGAAAAATACCAATGAAGGTACCATAATGATGCCCCCACCAATACCTACTAAGCCACTTAAAAAACCTGCAGCAAGTCCTATAATGACTAGAATAAGTAGGGTAGTTGCACTCATTTTATTTGTTTATAAATGTCTCTTTGTAAAAACTGATTGCTTCTTCAACAATGGTTAATGCTTTTGCTTTATCACCGAAATCTTCTACCAATACTTCTTTCTTCTCTAATCGCTTGTATTCTTGAAAGAAATGTCTTAATTCATCAAAGAAATGTCTGGGTAGTTCTTCAATATTATTGTAATGGTTTACACCTGGGTCAGTCGCAGCAACAGCAATAATTTTATCGTCTGGCTCGCCTCCATCAATCATCTGCATTACCCCAATTACTTTAGCTTCCATCAACGTTAATGGCTGAACTGGTAGAGAAGTGATAACTAAAATATCTAAAGGATCTTTATCTCCACCATAAGTCTGTGGAATAAAGCCATAATTGATAGGATAGTAGAAGGAAGAAAAAATGACCCTATCTAATTTTAATAAGCCACTTGGTTTATCAATTTCATATTTACATCTTGATCCTTGTGGAATTTCAATTACTGCATTTACAATACGGGGAGCATTTTCTCCAAAATGAACTCCATGCCAAGGATGTAAAACGGTTTGTTGATTCATAAAATTCTTTATTATTTATTTATTTGATTGTTTCAAGTCTACTTGCCAAATATTATTTCTTTTGACAATGATGGTTTGTTTGGCAATAGTATCTAATGAGTTACTATGATAGAGTATAACAGTTGAGTCATTGGGTTCGGCTACTTCTTTAATATTGATGGAAGCTAATCTTAATTCTTGTCTTCCTTCTTTGTCTTTTTCCCTGTAAGCGGCTTCAACCGTTGCTAGCAATTGTTTATTTTGTTCATCTCCAATCATATAAAATGTTGCTTTGCTAAAATCTCCTTTCAAACAAGCATCTATGAATTCTCTACCCGCATCTAATCCGTTTTCTGCTGGGGTGAATTTTTTTGCTGGGCTGCTACATCCTATTATGAGTAGCAAGATCAACCCTGTAAAGGCAGTAGATATTTTCATCATGCTAAGTTAGTTAATTAATTAAGCAGGTTAAGATTAAATATGCATTATAGTGCCAAATAATAAGGGGCCAATAATTGGCTAAATTCTTTGCTGTAATTATTTCCGTCTTTAATGGTGATTGCATCAAAACTTGAAACTGAACTGTTTTTTTGCATGACCATCATTGTTCTAAAATAGGGGTGAGATGCGGTCTGTTTTACCCCTGTCTCTTTGATGCAAAAAAGCCCCATTTTTTCAACAATTTCCTTCCATTCGCCAGACCGATTCCATGGTAATAGAATGGCCAGTTTCCCAGCATCTGCCAACAGTTTATGCATACAGTTCGCTAATTCTGGTAAACTTAAATGGGCGCTGTGCATAGCAATATTTCTTTGGGTATTCGTACTTTTTAGTTGTTGTTCAAAAAAAGGAGGATTAGAAATGATTAAATCAAATTTCTTCTGATGCGTTTGGGCAAATTCAATGATGGATGTTGTGTGAACATGCAACTGATTATTCCATTTACTCGCTTTAAAATTTGAATTGGCTTGTTCAGCTGCCATCGTTTCAATTTCAACCGCATCAATTGTTGCTGGGCTTTGTTGAGCCAACATTAATGATAGTAATCCTGTGCCTGTACCAATATCTAATATATGATGAATACTAGCCAGAGAAGTATTCTCTGCTACCCATGCACCAAATAAGCAAGCATCTGTGCATACTTTCATAGCTGTTTTGTCTTGATGAACCGTAAATTCCTTAAACTTAAAAAAGCTATTACTCATGTATTAATCGGCTAGGGATTATTCTAAAATTCCTTCTAATGCTAGTAAAAAAGCAAAATTGAGGGCAGTCTCCTTTAAGTAATCAAATCTTCCTGATGCGCCACCATGTCCATAATCCATATTGGTCTTTAACAATAACAGATTTTGATCTGTTTTCATTGTTCTAAGCCTTGCTACCCACTTTGCTGGTTCAAAATATTGAACCTGACTATCGTGTAATCCTGTGGTAACCAAAAGATGTGGATAGTTTTTCTTTTCAATATTTTCATAGGGGGAATAACTTTTTTGATAAACATAATATGCTTTCTCTTTGGGGTTTCCCCATTCATCAAATTCGTTGGTAGTTAATGGAATACTTTCATCTAACATCGTATTTACAACATCTACAAATGGAACTTCAGCTATGACACCCTTCCACAAGTCTGGTGCCATATTGGTTACTGCACCCATTAATAAACCTCCGGCACTTCCGCCATTTGCATACAAATGAGCTTTACTGG
Source organism: Synechococcus sp. UW140 (assembly GCA_943371295.1). Lineage (GTDB taxonomy): Bacteria > Bacteroidota > Bacteroidia > Chitinophagales > Chitinophagaceae > Sediminibacterium. Next base: position 9,838 of record CALRUG020000031.1, read on the forward strand.
TATAGTTGTTTTTTACTAAGAATTCTCCGCAATCAATGAAGTCGGTAAAAGAGTTTTTCTTTTTTAATAGTTTTCCATCTTCATACCATTGTCTACCCAAATCTTCTCCACCTCTTATATGTGCTATTGCGTAGGCAAATCCCCTGTTTAAAAGACTAAGCGTGGTACTACTAAAATCTGCATCAATACTATAGCCATATGATCCATACGCATACAATAATAGGGGAGCAGTTCCATCTTTTTTAAATCCCTTCTTGTATACCAATGAAATGGGAATTTTAGTTCCATCATTAGCAGTTGCATAAATGCGTTCGCTGGTATAATCTGAAGGATTATAACCTCCAACAACTTCTTGTTGTTTTTTCAGTGTTTTTGATTTACTAGAAAGGTCGTAGTCATAAACAGAGAAAGGGGTGGTTAAGGAAGTATATGTATAACGTAAGGTAGCGCTATTAAATTCTGGGTTTGAACCCAAATTAGCAGAATAGGTAGGTTCGTCAAACTGTATATAATGTTCACTGGAACCGCTGTTTTGTTTAATGCTGAGTTGAATCAATCCATTTTTTCTTTCTGTGATGACTGTATAGTCTTTAAATGCTTCTACATTTTGAACCAAAACGTCTGATCGATGCGGTATGAACTCTTTCCAATTGGTTTGATTGGTTTTATCTAAAGGACATTCCATTACTTTAAAGTTCAATGCATTTAGATTAGTCCTTATTAAGAATTTATCATTTAATGCCACTGCATCGTACAATACATTTTTGATACGTGGTTGAAAAGATTGAAAAGCCGAAGCTGGTTCATCGGCATTGATGTAAAACTGTTCAGAAGAAAGAGTGGCCTGTGAAGTTATAAAGATAAAGCGACCATTTTTAGATTTACTAACACCAATATAGTTGCTATTGTCTTTTTCATGATAAACAATAACGTCTTTTTTGTCACCCTTTATTTGATGACGCATTATTTTTTCCGATAGTAATGTAATGGGATGGTTTAAGGTATAAAAAATGGTGTTGTTGTCGTTTGCCCAAACACCATATCCATTAGTCCCTTCAATATGATCTGGTAATATTTCTCCAGTAGTAATATTTTTAATTTTCAACGTATACTGTCTTCTAGAAACCTCATCTATTCCAAAAACCAATAGGTTATTATCAGGACTAACGCTCATTCCCGTAACATTGTAATAGGGCTTGCCTTCCGCCATTTTATCTACATCTAATAATACTTCTTCTTGGGCCGTTAAACTGCCTTTCTTTCTACAATACTTATAATACTGTTTTCCTTCTTCAACCCTAGTGTAATAGAAATAGCCATTCTTAAATACTGGTACAGATTCGTCTTTTTCTTTAATTCTTGCTTTCATTTCAGTGAAAAGCTTGGATTGCAAGTTTTTAGTGCCTGCCATCATTTTCTCCGTATAAGCATTCTCTGCTTTGAGATAATCAATTACTTCAGTACTATCCTTCCCTTTTTTAAAATAATCAATCATCCAATAGTAAGGGTCGGGTACCGTATCTCCATGCAATATTCTAATATGTTCTTTTTGTGCCGCAACCGGGGCTTTCTCATTGGGCCAATTATATATTTCTTTTTTCATATCTGTATTTTCTGAACAGCTGCTTATTAGTGCAATAAGCGCAGGAATAGCGAAGCTTCTTTTCATCATTCATTCATTTTCACAGGGAAAATAAATAAAAACAACCATAAAAAACCGAATGAAACAATTTATCGTATATCAATTATTAAACAGTTTTTATGGTATCAATTATTTCTAAACAAAGAGCTGCTTCAAAGCGATTAATCTATTTTAGTGTAGTAGCCTTAACCGTAATACTTGGCACTGGTGTGATTAACCATTCAAGGGGATTATGGTTATCTGCATATATTCTTTACATTTTCGCTGCAGCGATAGGCCTGATTATGCTTTTAGATTATCATGGATATACTAAGTACAAGAATGCTAGTTTGGTCATTACTATTAACTTTTTTTTGAGTTGCATAACAATGGTAGAAGGGTTAGATGCGGGGGGTTACCTTTTTATTATTCCAACTATTTTTGCTTTGGTCTTTATGTTGGGAAATACCCGAGAATACAAAGCAGAAGTAATCGGATATTTTGTGATCAGCGTTGTAAGTTTTGCTGCTTCTATTTTGTTTGTTCCTGAAAAAAGTGGTTGGCAAAATATTTCCAATGAAATTTATGCGAAGATGTTTACAACGAATGCAATAGCAGTGGTTGTACTATGCGCGGTATTTGCATATATAGGTATCTATTTTGAACGACAGGTGTACGAGCGTTTAGTAAATGAGCGGAATAAGGCAAAACACCAGGAACAGATGATTAGAGAACAAAATGGATACTTAAGAGAAATTGCATTCATGAGTTCACATACTGTTCGTGCTCCATTAAGTAATATCTTAGGCTTAGCAGCTTTAATGAGAGATGTTCCTAACGATCCAGATACCCACAGTTTAGTGATGGATGGAATTCAAAATTCAGCAAAAGATTTAGACAATGCCATACACCATATGGTGTCTAAAACGGGCAATTTAATTAGGCGATAATAGGGGATTGTTATAGCAAAAAGTCCCGGTTTGCGTTTGCAACCGGGACCCATTTTATTATTAAAGTCTTTCTAGTTATTTATCTGCACTTAAACTAGCTCCTAAATACTCTGAATTCAATCGAGCGATATTCGTCAATGAAATTTCTTTAGGACAAGTTGCTTCACATGCTCCAGTGTTGGTACATGCACCAAAACCTTCTTTATCCATTTGAGCAACCATATTCAGTACACGAGACTTGCGCTCTGGTTCACCTTGAGGTAATAAAGCTAAGTGGCTTACTTTCGCACTCAAGAAAAGCATTGCAGAACTATTTTTACATGCTGCAACACATGCCCCACAACCAATACACATTGCAGCTGCAAAGCTATTGTCTGCATTGTCTTTATTAATAGGTAAAGCATTACCGTCTACCGCATTACCAGTATTTACACTGATATATCCACCAGCTTGAATAATTCTGTCAAATGCACTTCTATTAACTGTTAAATCTTTGATTACTGGAAAAGCATTAGCTCTCCATGGTTCAACCACAATGGTATCCCCATCTTTAAAGGCACGCATATGTAATTGACAAGTAGTGTTAGCCTGCCATGGTCCATGCGGTTTACCATTGATATACATTGAACACATTCCGCAAATACCTTCTCTACAATCGTGGTCAAATGCAACAGGTTCTTCCCCTTCGGTGATGAGTTGCTCGTTTAACACATCAAACATTTCCAAGAAACTCATTTCAGAAGAAATATTTTTTACTTGGTAGGTTTTAAAGTCTCCTTTGGTATTGCTGTTTTTTTGTCTCCAAACTTTTAAGTTCAGATTCATATGATAATGTTCCATTCTGCTAAGATTAATTCAGTTAAACAATGCTTTTAAACGATTATTTATAGTTACGTTGGGTAGGTTTAATCACTTCATAATTCAATGGTTCTTTGTGTAATTCCCATTGATGTTCTCCTTTCAATTCCCAAGCAGAAACATACATATGACCCGCGTCGTCTCTTAGGGCTTCTCCTTCAGGAGTTTGGAATTCTTCTCTGAAATGTCCACCGCAACTTTCGTCTCTGGTTAATGCATCAACACACATTAATTCTCCCAATTCAATAAAGTCTGCAACACGGTTGGCTTTATCTAATTCCGTATTCATTTCGTTTACCTCTCCTGGAATTCTAACATCACTCCAAAATTCCTTCTTTAAAGCCTGAATTTCTCTAATGGCTTGTTCTAATCCTTCTTTATTTCTAGCCATACCACATTTGTCCCACATGATTTTTCCTAAACGCTTGTGAAAACTTTCTACTGTTTGTTTCCCTTTGATATTCATCAACTGATTGATTCTATCACTTACAGCTTTTTCGGCTTCTTCAAATGCAGGATGAGTAGTTTCAATGGCTTTGCTATAAATTTCATCTGCAAGGTTATTTCCTAAGGTATAAGGGATTACAAAATATCCATCGGCCAAACCCTGCATTAATGCAGAAGCTCCTAAACGGTTGGCGCCATGGTCACTGAAATTGGCTTCACCCAAGGCATATAAACCTGGAACGGTAGTTTGTAATTCATAATCTACCCATAAACCACCCATGGTATAGTGAACAGCAGGATAAATACGCATAGGTACTTCGTAAGGATTTTCTCCAGTAATCTTTTCATACATATCGAAAAGGTTACCATATTTAGCCTTTACCACTTCTTTACCCATTGCAATAATCTCTTCTTCCGATACATTGGATCTACCTTGCTTTCCCGCTTCAATTTTACCGTATCTTAAAATGGCATCCGCATAGTCTAAGTATACCGCTTGTTTACTGCTACCAACACCATATCCAGCATCGCAACGCTCTTTAGCAGCTCTAGAAGCTACGTCTCTTGGAACAAGGTTACCAAAAGCGGGGTATCTTCTCTCTAAATAATAATCTCTTTCTTCCTCTGGTATATCTGTTGCTTTTCTTGTATCGTTTTGTTTTTTAGGAACCCAAATTCTACCGTCATTTCTTAATGACTCAGACATCAACGTCAATTTACTTTGGTGGTCTCCACTAACTGGTATACAAGTTGGGTGAATCTGCGTGAAACAAGGATTAGCAAAAGCAGCTCCTTTTTTGTGTGCTTTCCATGCAGCGGTAACGTTACTTCCCATTGCATTGGTAGACAAATAAAATACATTTCCATATCCACCTGAACACAATAATACTGCGTATCCAAAATGTCTTTCCAATTGTCCGCTCACTAAATCACGTGCAATAATTCCTCTTGCTTTTCCTTCTATGGTTACTACTTCCAACATTTCATGTCTGCTGTACATAGTTACATTACCCAATGCTACCTGACGCTCTAATGCTTGGTAGGCGCCAATCAATAATTGCTGACCAGTTTGACCTGCAGCATAAAAAGTTCTTTGAACCTGCGTGCCTCCAAATGAACGGTTGCTTAATAAGCCACCATATTCTCTTGCAAAAGGAACCCCTTGTGCAACACATTGGTCAATAATATTGGTACTTACTTCCGCTAAACGATGCACATTGGCCTCTCTTGCACGATAGTCTCCCCCCTTAATAGTATCATAAAATAGACGGAATACACTGTCTCCATCGTTTTGATAATTCTTTGCTGCATTAATTCCACCTTGTGCTGCAATGGAATGCGCACGACGAGGCGAATCTTGAAAACAAAATGCTTTTACTTTATATCCCAATTCACCCAAAGAAGCTGCTGCTGAAGCACCGGCTAATCCTGTACCAACAACAATCACTTCTAGTTTCCGCTTATTGGCCGGGTTAACCAGTTTGCAATGTCCCTTATAATCAGCCCACTTATTCTCTAATGGTCCAGAGGGAATTTTAGCATTTAACATAGATCCGAAGGTTTATGATGATTTGAATATACTTGAATGATATTGTATTATCCTATCCAGCCCATTTTAAAGCTAACCGGCATTAATATAAATACCAAAGCAATAATGATGGAGTAGGCGTATCCGATACTAGTAAGCATTAGCGTGTATCGATTATTGTAAACACCTAATGTTCTAAATGCACTTTGAAAGCCGTGTGCTAAGTGGTAAGCCAATGAGATACAGCCTGCACTGTAGACAGCTATGATCCACCACTCACTAAATGTTGCTTTCATTAAAGCGAACATATTATGCATTTCAATTCCATTGTAAGTAACTGGATCCAATCCCTGATTTGTAAAACGGGCAGAAACCCAGAAATGATATAAATGCAAGATTAAAAAGAGCAAGATTAAAGTACCTAGAAGGCCCATGCTTCTGCTGTACCACTTGCTTCCATCTTTATAAGTAACTGCATATCCTACAGCCCTTTTTTGTTTATTTTCTAGGGTTAACAGATAACCTTGATAAATATGTAAAATGATTCCCGCAAACAATCCAATTTCCATGATTCGGATTAAAACAGTAGATCCCATGAAATGGGCTGCTTTATTAAACATTGCACCGTTTTCTTCTGGGTCAACTAAATCTGCAAAAATGCAGGCGTTGATTCCGGCATGTACAATTAAAAACAAAACCAATGAGATACCGGTTAGTCCCATAACCAGTTTTTTTCCGACAGACGATGTAAAGACTTGTTTCCAGGTCATATAGCAAGATTATATTTGGTTAAATCTCCGCAAATTTAACTCATTTATATATACAATACGGTAAGACTTTGGTTGTAATAAAACAGGCTTTTATTTACCTGTTGAATTTGATATGGTCATTTTTGCAGACTGCTTGAACATTGCTTTCAACCGTTTACATAAAAACAGCTGTAAGTGAGCATTGATAAACCGTACATTTGAGTATGGTTAAATTACTGAGTATTTTATGGAACAGCTTCCGTATGGCTTTACAGGAGCTGAGAGTAAATAAGCTAAGAACTTTCTTGTCTTTGTTTGGCATAACCATTGGCATTTTTTGCATTATTGGGGTGTTGGCCACAGTGGATAGCTTAGAAAGAAAAGTTCAAAACGATATTAAAACTTTAGGAAGTAATACCATTTACATAGATAAATGGAATTATGGCGGTGGCCCCGATTATCCATGGTGGAAATACATGAAACGGCCCAATGTAAAAATTGAAGAGTTAGACGTAATTAAACAAAAAAGTGAGCTGGCTTCTTTTGCCGCTTTTTTTGTAAGTAGAAACGTGAACTTCAGTTATGCCGACAATATTTTAAGTAATACAAGCTTGTATGGAGTTACCCCAGAATTCAATAGCATTCAAACGATTGACATAGAACAAGGTCGTTATTTAATTGAATCAGACTTTTTGCGGGGTGCGGCTGTAGGTATTGTAGGATATAAAGTGGCAGAAGAATTGTATGGAAAGGCGGAGAAAGCAGTAGGTAAAGAGATTTCCTATGGCGGTAGAAAAATTTATATCGTAGGGGTTATAAAAAAACAGGGCCAAAGTTTAATTGGTGGCTTTAATTACGATGAATGTGCCATTGTTCCATATCGATATTTCGCAAGTGTGTATAGCCCTGAAACAAGCAACCCGAATATCATTGTTCAAGGAAAACCTAAAATTGCTTCATCCGCTTTGCAAGATGAATTGAATGGGGTGATGCGTCAGTTGAGAAAATTGAGTCCTACCCAAGAAGATAATTTTACTTGTAATGATGTAGCCATGTTTAGTGAACAAGTGAACGGATTCTTTGGTCAGGTAACCGCGGGAGGATGGGCGATTGCTGGATTAAGCTTAATTGTAGGTGCTTTTGGGGTTGCTAATATTATGTTTGTTACCGTGAGAGAAAGAACCAGTCAGATAGGGCTTAAAAAAGCGATTGGCGCCAAAAGAAGTACGATTCTAACAGAATTTCTCTTAGAAAGTGCATTCTTATGTATTATAGGGGGATTAGTGGGGCTAACATTGGTTTGGCTCTTGTCGTTGGTATTGAGCTCCGTACTTCCTTTCCCTATTTGTATAGCTCCTAATATTGTTATTCTTGGCTTAAGCATTTGTATTGTTTTAGGGGTATTAGCCGGGATCATTCCTGCATCCATTGCAGCTAAAATGGATCCAGTAGTTGCCATCAGAACTAAATAGTATTTTTGTTCAATGAGCGTAACTATTCTGGCAATAGAATCATCCTGCGATGAAACAGCAGCTGCAGTATGTAGGGATGGTGCCATTTTGAGTAATATAATTGCCTCTCAGTCGGTGCATGAAAAATATGGCGGTGTCGTTCCAGAATTGGCAAGCAGGGCTCATATGCAAAATATTGTACCTGTTGTTGACCAGGCTTTGCTGCAGGCAGGATTAAAACTGTCGGATCTCAATGCAGTTGCATTCACACAAGCACCTGGTTTAATTGGAAGTTTATTGGTAGGTACCCAGTTTGCAAAATCTTTATCGCTTTCTTTACAGGTTCCATTAATTGGCGTGCATCATATGCAAGCCCATGTTTTGGCCAATTTAATTCCAAGCATTAGACCGAGTTTCCCTTTTTTATGTTTAACCGTTAGCGGTGGTCATACACAAATAGTTTTGGCTAAATCTGCATTAGAACTTGAAGTAATTGGAGAAACAATTGATGATGCAGCTGGAGAAGCTTTTGATAAAACTGCCAAGCTATTGGGCTTGCCCTATCCTGGTGGGCCTTTGATTGATCAATTTGCGCAATTAGGCGACCCACTCAAATTTAAATTTGCCGAGCCTCAAATTCCCGAGTTAAATTTTTCATTTAGTGGATTAAAGACTTCTGTTTTGTATTTTTTACAGAAACAAACACCAGAATTTATTTTGGAGAACAGAAATGATCTTTGTGCTTCTATTCAATACACTATTGTACAAATTTTACTAAAGAAGTTAATCAAAGCTGTCAATCAAACCAATATTAAACAAGTATGTATTGCGGGTGGTGTAAGCGCGAATAGTGGACTGCGAAATGGTCTAGTTGCATTGGGACAGAAAAAAGGTTGGAAAGTGTATATTCCTGATTTCAGTTATTGTACCGATAATGCTGCAATGATAGCCATTACTGGATACCATAAATATTTAAACAATCAATTTGTTCCTTTATCTGTAAATCCTTCTGCTAGAGCGGAGTGGTAAATTTATTTTATTGCAGTGAGTCTGAATTAAATGTTTTCAAATTTCCTCCAATAATATACCTTGGATTTTCAATGAAAGCCTTGCTGCTTAAACTTTTGGTGCTATCAAATAAGGGGAATTTAATTCCTGCCATGTCTGCAATTGTAAACAAAAGGTGTTGGCTAGAAGCTTTTTTTTCTTTGTTTAAGTTGAGTTGTTGAATTTGGTTTTCACCCAATTGTTTATAATGGTTTGAATACCAAATGGTGAATGGAATTGGAGCAATATATTTTGAAGGGATTTCAGCCGCGTGCTGAGACAAACGTCGTTCATCATCAAATAGATCTTCTCCATGATCAGAAATATAAAAGACGGTAGAAATTTTGTTTTGCTGATCAATCAAATTAATCATTTCATCTAAAATTGTATCTGTATATAAAACGGTATTGTCGTAGGTATTGATGATGATTTGTTTATTTATATAGTCGTTTGCAGAAGTTGGTACCGTTTTATTAGAAGGCTTAAAAACATCAAATTGCTTCGGATATCTTTTTGCGTAATCATAATGACTGCCTTGTAATTTAATAATGATGAATTTTTTATTACCTGGTTCTGCCAATACTTTTTTTAGTGGTGGTAATAATTCTGAATCATCATTTGCATTTTTTGTTTTTCTATTTTCATCTAAAGAGAAAAAATATCGATTATTCGACTCTGCAGCGTGTATAGAAATATGCCCATAATCTGTTTGGTTGCTGATCCAATAAGTTTCAAATCCGGCTTCTTTAAAAAGGCTAATAATACTTTTTTGTTTGGTATGCTGCATGAAATTGGTTGGATCAATTCCTGTTAAAATAATCGGTACGGCGAATTCAGTTAAATAACCAGTGGTATGAATATTATTGAAGGGAATCAAGTTCTTTTTTCTCGACATTTTAGGTGTTGTATTTCGATGGTATCCATACAAACTCCAATGGTCTCTTCGATCACTCTCCCCAATGACCAAAACATAAATTTGTGGTTGATTGTTATACTGTACCGCTTTAAATGAAAATTGGTCTCTTTCCGATTTAGTCTCATCCATTATTTGGTATTGGGCGTACACATTGCTGGCTGCATAAATAACCGAGGTCGGGAAAACGGAATAATATCTGGCCCGTAATTTTCGAAAATATCCATAAGAAGCTTCATCAAAAAAAGGTAGTAGGAGAATGATAAAAAGAGCCGTTGCGCTCACTGTGGCGCTTTGTTTTAGTGATAATTGCTTAGGAACCCTGTTTAATAGAAATAAATAAGTTAATACATATAAAAAAGTTATGATGAGAAAAGAGAACCAATAGCCACTGGCCAATTCTGTAAACTCCTCTTGATTGGTATTGATGGCCACTGTAAGCAAACCATCATTAATGGGCATTTGGTAATGATAAATACTGGCAATATTGAAAATGCTAACTAAAATTACTGGCAATAAGAACCACGCATACCATTTTAACCTATTTCTGAATAAAACAATGGGTAATAGAAAAAGACATATAACAGCAGAAGTGTTTACAATGAATGTAAGCAAGTCATCATTTAAGAGTCTGAAAAAGGAACCAGGGGCTGCAATGATGAATACAATTCCTAAAAAATAAATAAATGATTGACCTGTTTTGGGTTGATAATTCATGCGTGTAGAACAAATTGTTATTTTCCAAACCGGGGGTATAACAAATATAGGTTCTTATTTAGTATGATAAAATACGCTTTATAAACTGTAATTTTGCAGCCGAAAAACAGCAAATTCAATGATTAGTGCACGTAATATCACCCTGGCTTATGGCAAAAGGGTACTTTTTGATGAAGTAAATATCAATTTTACAAAGGGAAACTGTTATGGCGTAATTGGCGCAAATGGTGCCGGTAAGTCTACTTTTTTAAAAATATTAAGTGGTGAAATTGAACCCAATAAAGGAACAGTAGAAATTACCCCTGGGGAAAGAATGGCTGTTTTAAAGCAAAATCAATTTGAATTTGATAATTGTACCGTATTAAATACGGTATTGATGGGGCATAAAAGACTTTGGGATGTCATGCACGAAAAAGATGCATTGTATGCCAAGGAAGACTTTTCTGAGGAAGATGGAATGAAAGCGGGTGAATTAGAAGCAGAGTTTGGGGAAATGGGCGGATATGAAGCAGAAAGTAATGCAGCAAGCTTCTTAAATAGTTTGGGTGTACATGACGATATGCACCAAAGCTTGATGAGTGAAATACCCAGTAATTTTAAAGTAAGGGTTTTATTGGCGCAAGCATTATTTGGTAATCCTGATATTCTTTTATTAGATGAGCCTACCAATGGATTGGATATTGAAACAATTGGATGGTTGGAAAACTTTTTAGCTGATTATGAAAACATCGTATTAGTAGTAAGTCACGATCGTCACTTCTTAGATACAGTATGTACCCATGTTGCAGACGTTGATCGTTCCAAGATTAAAGTATTTACCGGTAACTATACTTTCTGGTATGAAAGTAGTCAATTGATGAGTCGTCAAATTAACGACAAGAACAAAAAGAATGAAGAAAAGCGCCAAGCTTTATTAGACTTTATTGCACGATTCTCTGCAAATGCTTCAAAAAGTAAACAAGCAACTTCTAGAAAGAAAGCTTTAGAGAAATTAACCATTGAAGAAATTGAGCCATCTAACAGAAAATATCCAGGAATTATTTTCCAACCATTGAGAGAAGTGGGAAATCAAATTTTGAATGTAGAAAATTTGAGCAAAACGGTGGATGGTAGAAAATTATTTGATAAGGTTTCATTTAGTGTAAACAAAGGTGAAAAAATTGCTTTTTTAAGTAAAGATCCTTTAGCGATTACCTCTTTCTTTGATATTATAACGGAGAATGCGTCAATTGAAGGAGGAAAATATGAGTGGGGGACCACCATTACCAAAGCGTATTTACCACAGGAGAATAATGAGTTTTTTAAAGAGGGACTAAGTTTAATGGATTGGTTACGCCAATTTGTTCCAGCTCATGTTACCGACGCAGACGAGCCATTTATTCGTGGGTTTTTAGGAAAAATGTTGTTTAGTGGAGATGATATTCAAAAGAAAACCAATGTTCTAAGTGGAGGTGAAAAAGTACGTTGTATGGTGAGCAGAATGATGTTGCAAAATCCAAACGTAGTGATTCTAGATCAACCTACTAACCACTTAGACTTAGAGAGCATTCAAAGTTTTAACGAAGGCTGTCAAACCTTCCCTGGAATTGTTTTTATCACTTCTCATGACCATACTTTTATGCAAACGGTGGCCAATAGAATTATTGAACTCACTCCTAAAGGAATTATCGATAGACTCATGACTTTTGATGAATATATGGAAGACGCTAGGGTGAAAGAGTTAAGAGCTGAAATGTATGCTTAGATAATATTTTCTTCAGTAACTTACCGGCACAAAACCGAAGTAATGAAGAAATTTAGTCTATTGTTTACCTGTTTTTTGGTAGGGTATTTAATTCAAGCACAGGAACTCTCTTATTATCTGCCTAAGAATGTGGTGTATAATCAAGCAATTCCAACTCCTGCCAATATCATTGGTCATGAAGTAGGAGAGTGGCATGTTACCCATGACCGATTGGTTCAATATGCAAAAACCGTAGACCAAGCATCCGATAGAATGGTGATGAAGCCATTGGGATTAACCAATGAAGGTCGTCAGCAATTGGCTTTAATTATTACTTCTGTTGAAAATCAACAAAAATTAGAACAGATTAGACTGCAACATCTTGCATTGTCAAATCCAGATAAATCAGGGGCTATCAATACCGATGATATGCCTGTAGTAGTTTGGATGGGTTATAGTATACATGGGAATGAGAGTAGTGGTGCAAATGCTGCATTATTAGCCATGTATTATTTAGCAGCAGCCCAAGGGAATGCAATAGATGAGTTACTAAAAAATACCGTTATTATTTTAGATCCTTCCTTCAATCCTGATGGTTTAAATAGGTTTGCTAGTTGGGTAAATATGCACAAGAGTTTTACTCCAGTTACTGATCCGAATGCAAGAGAATTTAATGAAGTTTGGCCTGGTGGAAGATTCAATCATTATTGGTTCGATTTAAACCGCGACTGGTTGCCAGCCCAACACAAAGAGAGTAGAAACCGTTTGTCTTTGTACCATCAATGGAAACCTAATATTTTAACGGATCACCATGAAATGGGCACTAATTCATCTTTCTTTTTTCAACCTGGTGTTCCCTCAAGAGTTAACCCGAATACACCTTCAAAAAACCAAGAACTTACTGCGGCCATTGGAAACTACCATGCTCGATTTTTAGACAGTATTGGTTCACTGTATTTTACCAAAGAAGGGTACGATGATTTTTATTATGGTAAAGGCTCTACCTATCCTGATATCAATGGGGCTGTCGGTATTTTGTTTGAACAAGCAAGTAGCCGAGGTCATTTACAAGAATCAGAGAATGGATTATTAAGTTTCCCATTCACTATTCGGAACCAGTTTACTACCACTTTATCTACTTTGGCTGCTGCGAATGGACTAAGAAAGCAAATGCTGAATTACCAGCGAAGTTTTTACAAAGAAACGATGAAAGAGGCCGAGAGTTTTCCTGTAAAAGCATTTGTTTTTGGGGATGCACAGGATAAAGCCAAAACCAATATTTTCATTGAAATGTTGTTGAGGCATGAAGTGGATATTTATCCGCTTCAATCTGAGATGGCCATTGATGGTAAAACCTTCAAGCCTGGTTCGGCGTTTGTAATCCCAACGGCACAAAAACAGTTTAAAATCATTAAGACTGTTTTTGAAAAGACCTTTAATTATAAAGACAGTTTGTTTTATGATGTTACTGCTTGGACTATGCCATTGGCATTTGGTTTGCCTTATGCTGAAATAAAAACACCAGTTTCAATCAGCAATGCCAAGCTGTTATCTATTGAAGCATTAAAATCTACCTTATATGGGGCTAAAAATGCTTATGGTTATGCAATTAAATGGAATGAGTTTTACAGCCCGAAAGTGTTATACAGGCTTCAAGAAAAAGGGGTTAAGACTAAAGTGGCTACCAAAGTATTTAAGATGCTTGTAAATAATAAAGAGGAAGCATTTGATTATGGTACCATCGTCATTCCAGCGAGTATTCAATCAATGAGTAGCGAAGTACTTGAATCGGTAATTAAAGATGCCATTGCTGAAACGGGCGTAGATGCGTATGCATTGCCTTCTGGATTTGCAGCGGATGGAATAGATATTGGAAGCAATAGCTTTGTTCATTTGAAAAAACCTTCTGTCATGATGTTTGGAGGTGTTGGAACGAGTGCAACAGATGTGGGTGAAATTTGGCACTTAATGGATACTAGGTTTAATGTGCCGGTAAGCATTGTTGATGTTGATCGATTTGGTTCTATTAATGCAGATCGATACAATGTAATCATTATGGCTTCTGGAGCTTATAATAATTTGAACAAAGGCGCGCAAGACAAATTAAAAGATTGGATAGGGGCTGGGGGTACTTTAATTGCTACAGAAGATGCAACCAAATGGCTTTCAACCAATGGGTTTACTAAAACACTGTTCAAATCGGGCGATGACAAAAGAGATACGACTTTGCAATTGCCTTATTTCTTGCGTTCTGATGAATCTAGGGCAAAAGATATGGCGGGCTCTTTATTTGAAGCAAAAGTAGATTTAACCCATCCTTTGGGTTACGGGTATTCCAATCCTTCAGTAACCATATTCAAATCCAATACTTTATTTATGGATAAGAACAATGGGGCTTATGATTCTCCCGTTATGTATACCGATCAACCATTGGTAAGTGGATATTTGTATAGAGGGTATAAGAATGTGGTAAAAAATACTGCCGCCATTAATGTAGATAATATTGGAAGAGGTAGGGTTATTTCAATGGTTGATAACCTGAATTTCAGGGCATTTTGGTTAGGAACTTCTAAAATGTTTATGAATGCGATTTACTTTGGAAATTTAATCAGATAGTACACCATGCAAAATAGAATCAAACTAGTTGTTTTATTTGTTTTTTTGGGAAGCATTTGTGTGGATTTGTTGGCTCAAACTGGATTAACCAAAAAAGAACAATTGGCATTTGATAAAAGAGAAAAGCAATTAAAAAAACAATTTGCACAAGCTTCTCTTAGTTGGCCTGCAAAACAATTGTATATCCGAAGTTTTAAGCAGGATGGACAATTGGAGATATGGGTAAGAAATACCATGACCGAGCCTTTTGTTTTATTCAAAACATATAATGTTTGTGCGCTTTCTGGTAAACTTGGGCCAAAAAGAAGAGAAGGTGATTTGCAAGTACCAGAAGGATTCTATTATATTAATGAATTTAATCCTAATAGCGACTATCATTTTTCTTTAGGGATCAATTACCCCAATCAAAGTGACTTGTATTTTACAGATAGCAAAGCACCGGGAGGTGAAATTTACATCCATGGTAAATGTGCAACCGTAGGTTGTATTCCCATTTTGAACAACCCTATTGAGGAGTTATATGTGTTAGCGAATATTGTTCGCAAACAAGGGCAAGACTTTATTCCCGTACATATTTTCCCTGTAAGGTTTACCAATGAAAACTCTTATAAAATTTTGCAAGCGCATACTACGCAAAATAATATTTACCAAGATTTTGCTAATCAATTGAAAGAAGTTTTTGATTATTTTGAACAATATAAACAGTTGCCCATTGTTGGAATAAAC
>CALRUG020000032.1:0-25094 GCA_943371295.1 Synechococcus sp. UW140
TTCCTTGATTTCATTGGTAATGTTGGCCCCATTCTTAGGATTATTATTTTCCAAAGAAAAATTAATCACCAATAAGCCCACCATCAGTTTTACTACCGATGGAGCCGATGCTGTTTTAGCACACTTAAAATATTATTTAAGTATGCTCATTCAAGAGAAGGGTGAAGTATATGCATTGGGCGCCATTTGTATTATCATCATTGTTTCTATATTCTTTAAAAACGCGTTTACATATTTATCATTTAGGGTATTGGCACCCATGCGCAATTACGTGATGACCAAATTAAGGTCTGACTTGTATGCAAAAATTTTACAGTTACCCATTGGCTTTTTTACAGAGCAAAAAAAAGGTGACATCATCAGTAGAATGAGCAATGATGCCAATGAAGTAGAATGGAGTGTAATGAGCACTTTAGAAGGATTGATTAGAGACCCTTTGAATATCCTAATCATTCTAGGTGTATTAGTCTATATCAGTCCAGTGTTGTCTGTATTCCTATTGGTGCTTCTGCCTTTGACTGGTTTTTTAATTGGCAGAATTAGTCGTTCCCTAAAAAAACAATCTACTGCATCAGCAGAAGAATTAGGAACCTTGATGAGTATTTTAGATGAAACATTGGGTGGTCTAAGAGTGATTAAAGCTTTTAATGCAGAGAAAATTTTACGCAATCGTTTTTTCAGCACCAACAATAACCTGAACCATATTCGCAACAAAATGAATTTCAGAAAAGACTTGGCTTCTCCTATGTCTGAATTCATGGGTGTGATGGTATTAAGTTGTATTCTCTGGTTTGGTGGAAGATTGGTTTTAAACAATGAAGCAGGGTTAGAAGCCACTGGTTTTATCAACTATATTGTCATTTTTACTCAAATCATCAATCCAGCCAAATCCTTATCCACCGCCTTTTACAACGCACAAAGAGGAAGCGCAGCTATACAGCGAATAGAAGAAATTTTACAAGCACCTATCACAGTAACAGACTTACCGGATGCCAAAACGTTAACACAATTTGAGCATTCTATTGAATTTAAAAATGTTGGCTTCTCTTACAACGATACACCCATTTTAAAAAACATTAACCTCACTATTCAAAAAGGGAAAACGATTGCATTGGTTGGGTCTTCAGGAGCAGGAAAAAGCAGTTTAGCCGATTTAGTTCCGAGGTTTCATGATGTGAGCAGTGGTGAAATTTTGATTGATGGCATTAATATTAAAGCATACACTTTACATAGTATTCGTTCAATGATGGGGATTGTAACCCAAGAGCCGATTTTATTTAATGATACGATTGCTGGCAATATTGCATTAGGTATTGACAATGTAAATGAAGAGGATATCGAGCACGCAGCAAAAGTGGCCAATGCGTCTCATTTTATTCACAAAAAAGAAGAAGGTTTTAATACCAATATTGGCGACCGTGGGGGCAAACTCAGTGGGGGTGAAAGACAAAGAATCACCATAGCCAGAGCTGTGTTAAAGAATCCGCCCATTTTAATTCTAGATGAAGCCACTTCGTCTTTAGATACAGAGAGTGAAAGATTGGTGCAGGATGCTATTAACAATATGATGCAAAACAGAACTTCCATTGTAATCGCTCACAGACTCAGCACCATCAGGCATGCAGATGAAATCATCGTATTGCAAAAGGGTGAAATTGCCGAGAGAGGAACCCATGATGATTTATTGGCACAAGGCGGCATCTATAGAAAGTTAGTAGACATGCAAGAGGTTAAATAATTAGTATATAAAAAAAGCCCCGAAAAATTTCGGGGCCGTATCAGTTAGTTTGGTTGAACCAATTAATCTTGATTGGGCTTAACCAATCCTAATTTAGCTTCTAAGCTTAAAGTAGCATGTGGTACAGCACGCAATCTAGCTTTATCAATTAAACGGCCGGTAACTCTGCAGATACCATAGGTTTTATTTTCAATACGCATGATTGCTTTTTCTAAATGATCAATATAAGTAATTTGACGACTAGCCATTTGACTTAATTGTTCTTTTTCCATGCTCATGGTTCCATCTTCCATAGTCATATAACGAGCATCATCATTGTCTCCACCCATTTCGTCCTTACGGGTGATTAAACCTTGTAAATAAGCAAGTTCTTTTTTAGCAGCTTCTAATTTTTTATTAATTAGGTCTCTAAACTCTGCTAAGTCGGTATCATTGTATTTAACCAATGGACCTTGAGGTTTAGGGGCTTCTACTCTTTTTTCTAAAGGGGTATAGCCAGGGCTATAGGTAACACTCGATTTGGTATTGATCTTAGGTACTTTCACGTCTTTTATAGGACCTGGCACTTTTTTTACTGGTTTTACAGGAGGTGCAGGTGGAGCTTTAACCACTGGTTTTGCAGGAGCAACTGGTTTAGCAGGTACAGGTGCTGGCGCAGCAGGTTTCGCTGGAACTGGAGCAGCTTTAGCTGCTGGAGCCGGCTTTGCAGGTGCAACTGGTTTCGCTGGTGCTTTTGCAGCCGGCTTTGCAGGTGCAACTGGCTTCACTGGCGCTTTAGCTGCTGGTTTAGCAGGAGCAGCTTTCGGAGCTGGCTTTGCAGGGGCTTTGGCTGCTGGTTTTGCAGCTGGCTTTGCAGGTGCTTTTGCTACAGGTTTTGCAGGCGCTTTAGCCGCTGGTTTAGCAGCAGGCTTAGCTGGTGCCTTTGCAGCAGGTTTTGCTGCAGCTTTGGCTGGAGCCGCCTTTACAGCTTTTTTGGGAGTTGCTTTGGGGGCTGGTTTCTTTGTAGCCATAGGTCTTATCCTTTTTTGTTTACAACCACGGTTAATGCAATGTCATTTACTTCTATAGGTGTGCCAGATACAATATCTACCACCCATTCAATGCCATCTGCCAATATTTCGCGGCAAATATAGTCGTTAAATTTAATAATAGAAGGCTTTAGGGGGGTACCTTCAGGTAACTGTACGAATATACGGTCTGTTAATTCAAAACCTGATTCTTTTCTAATATTTTGTACACGATTTACGAATTCTCTGGCTTCGCCCTCTTGTTTTAATTCTTCAGAAAGGGTAATATCCAGCGCAACGGTCAATTTACCCTTAGAAGCCACACTCCAACCTGGAATATCTTCCGCCGTAATTTCAACATCAAGTGTATCAATGGTAAATGTTCCTGCGGTAAGGGCAAGTTGGATGGAACCAGCACTTTCAAGTGCCGTAATTTGGTCTTGGCTAAACCCTGCAATAGCTGCAGCAGCTTCTTTCATTGAAGCTCCTAATTTGGCACCGAGGGTTTTAAAATTGGCTTTAATTTTTTTGCTGATTACCCCCTGCGTTGCAGTGATGTATTCCATTTCTTTCACATTCACTTCTGCTTTAATTAAAGCTTCCATTTTTTCTAGCTGTTCTTTCATTTGAACATCTAGTACAGGAATCATTACTTTTTGTAATGGTTGACGAACTTTAATATTGACTTTTTTCCGCAATGATAAAACCAATGAACAGGTTTCTTGTGCCAATTGCATACGCTCTTCTAATAAAGGGTCTACCATTGACTCATCATAAACAGGATAATCGGCATGGTGAACAGAAGCCACATTAAATCGATTGGTTACCGCATTTAGATTGGCAAAAACTGCATCACTAAAGAATGGAGAAATAGGTGCGATTAAACGAACCACTGTTTCCAAACATTCATATAAAGTTTGGTAAGCACTGATTTTGTCTGTTTCGTATTCCCCTTTCCAAAAACGTCTTCTACACAAACGAACATACCAATTGCTTAACTGCGCATCAACAAATGATTCTACAGCACGACCCGCCAAAGTTGGCTCAAAGTCGTTCATATAATTGGTTACCTGTTTAATTAAGGTATTTAAAGAAGATAAAATCCAACGATCTATTTCAGGTCTTTGTTCAAGGGGGATTGGAGCCTCCTTGTAAGCAAAGCCGTCTACATTTGCATAAAGCGTAAAGAACTGATACGTGTTATATAAAGTTCCAAAAAACTTACGCTGCACTTCTTGAATACCTGCCATATCAAACTTCAGGTTATCCCAAGGAGACGCATTCGTAATTAAGTACCATCTTGTAGCATCTGCGCCATACTGTTCAATGGTTTCGAATGGATTCACCACGTTACCGAGGCGCTTACTCATTTTATTGCCATTCTTATCTAATACCAATCCATTACTCACCACAGCTTTATACGCCACACTATCAAAGAGCATCACTCCCAACGCATGTAGGGTATAAAACCAACCGCGGGTTTGATCTACCCCTTCTGCAATAAAATCTGCAGGAAATGCTTCCCCTTTATCAATTAAATCTTTGTTCTCAAATGGATAATGCCATTGTGCATAAGGCATTGCACCACTATCGAACCATACGTCAATTAAATCGGGTACACGGGTCATTGGTTTGCCAGAAGGGCTTACCAAAATAATATCATCAACAAATGGTTTATGCAAATCTAAAATACCGCCGTGTAAATAATTTTTATTGATCTCTCCACCTAACACTTCATTGGCTTTGCGAATTCCTTCATTTAATTCGGCAATAGAACCAATACAAATTTCTTCATCGCCATCTTCTGTTCTCCAAACTGGCAAAGGCGTTCCCCAATAACGGCTCCTGCTTAAATTCCAGTCTACCATATTTTCTAACCAATTACCAAATCTTCCTTCGCCGGTAGATTTTGGTTTCCAATTAATGGTTTTATTCAACTCTACCATACGATCTTTAACAGCAGTAGTCTTGATAAACCAAGCATCTAAAGGATAGTATAAAATGGGCTTATCGGTTCTCCAACAATGCGGATAACTATGTTCGTATTTCTCTACTTTAAATGCGCGATTTGCTTTCTTTAAATGCACACAGATGTCTACATTCACATCTACATAAGCAGGATCATCCTTGTAATTTTTTACATAGCGATTACTAAAAGGACCCAAGCCATCTACGAATTTTCCTTCGCGATCTACCATGGTAAGAATACCGATATTAAATTTTTTACCTACTTTATAGTCATCTGCACCAAATGCAGGTGCAGTATGGACAATACCCGTTCCATCTTCTGTAGTTACAAAATCACCACTGATTACACGAAAAGGTTTTGCATCAGGAGTAATTTCTAATATAGCTTTTAAAGAATTGGATTCATACGGCAACAATTGTTCGTACTCCATTCCCTCTATATCCGTTCCTTTAAAACTGGCCAGTATGGTCCAAGGTAATATTTTGGTTTTCTCATTGATTTCTTCAACAATTGCGTTCTCTCCTTCAGGCTTGAAATACTTGCCCAATAAGGTTTTGGCTAAAATAACATTAACTGGTAAAAATGTATAAGGATTATATGTTTTAACCAATACATAATCAATATTGGGGCCTACTGTTAACCCTAGGTTAGATGGCAAAGTCCATGGCGTAGTCGTCCATGCCATAAAGAAAACCTCTTTGCTTACTAATAAGCTTTGATCAATCCCTGCAAACCATTTGCAATTATCTAAAGCTGCTTGTGTAGCTTTAAACATAGCTACTGCAGAAGTGTCTTTTACATCTTTATACGTACCCGGCTGATTTAATTCGTGTGAACTCAAACCTGTTCCAGCAGCAGGTGAATAAGGTTGTATGCTTACACTTTCATACAAATAACCTTTCTTATAGAGGGTACTTAATATCCACCAAAGTGTTTCAATATAGTTGTTCTCAAAAGTTACATAAGGCTTTTCTAAATCTACCCAATACCCCATTTTAGTCGTAATATCGTCCCACTCTTTTTTGTAGCGCAATACTGCTTCACGACATTTCTGATTATAATCTTCAATAGATATTTTTTTACCAATATCTTCTTTGGTAATACCCAATTCTTTCTCTACCCCTAATTCTACTGGCAAACCATGCGTATCCCATCCACCTTTTCTTTTTACTTGAAATCCTTGCATGGTTTTGTAACGGCATACCATGTCTTTCAAGGTTCTTGATATAACATGATGAATACCCGGCATACCATTGGCACTTGGTGGTCCCTCAAAAAATACAAAGGGCTTTTTTCCTTCTCTTAAATCAATGCTTTTTTCAAAAGCAGATTCGGCCTTCCACTTGGCCAATATTTCTTGCTCTATTGCTGGTAAGTTTAACCCCGAAAACTCTGCATACTTTGCACTCATGATATTCTGCGGATAGCTTGTTAAAAAAATTCGTGCAAAGGTACGGATACTACAACGAATAAAAATCCAAAGCCCGGGCTTTCGCTATGGCCTTGTTGTGGTATATTTGGGTATGAAAATGGTTTTTTTTAGTGCCCAGCCTTATGATAAGGCGTTTTTTACGCGATTTAACCAAAACAAACACGAATTAGTATTTATTGACATACCATTGAGCGAGCAAACGGCTGATTTAGCGAGTGAAGCGGAAGCGGTTTGTGTTTTTGTAAATGATAAAGTAACTGCGGGGGTTATTCAAAGATTATCCGCAGGTAAAACGAAGATTATTGCACTTAGATGTGCTGGTTTCAATAACGTAGACATAGCAGCTGCCAAAGCTGCTGGAATTAGGGTTTGCAGAGTGCCTGCTTATTCTCCTGAAGCAGTGGCCGAACATGCTGTTGCTATGCTGCTCACATTAAATAGAAAAACCCACAAAGCCTACAATCGGGTACGCGAACAAAATTTTTCATTGCAAGGTCTGTTGGGCTTTAATCTCTATGGCAAAACAGTTGGGGTGATTGGCACAGGCAATATTGGAAAAGCATTTTGTAAAATCATGTTGGGATTTGGTTGTAAAGTAGTTGCCTTTGATTTAATAGCGAATAAAGAAATGGAAGCAGATGGGGTAGAATACCACCCGCTCATCGAAGTTCTAAAAGCAGATATCGTCTCTTTACACTGCCCATTGAATGAACAAACCAAACACCTCATTAATAAAGACACGATGGCTTATATGAAACCAGGTGTAGTATTAATTAATACCAGTAGAGGCGGGCTCATCAATACGCACGACGCCATCAAAGCACTGAAGTCTGGTCAAATAGGCGCGCTGGGGATTGATGTGTATGAACAAGAAGAAAAATTATTTTTTAGAAACCTGTCTGAAGACATTATTCAAGACGATGAAATTCAACGTTTGATGAGCTTTCCAAATGTATTGATTACCGCACATCAGGCATTTTTTACCCAGGAAGCCATGGAGCAAATTGCTACAACAACGTTAAATAATATTCAGCTCTTATTTGAAAATGCTAAATTGGATTCTCAGGCTGCATTATTGGCTTAACTTATATCTTATTTGGAATGAAAAGGAATCTACATTTTTTATACTTCTTCGTTTTAGTAGCTATACTTTTTGTGGCCTGCTCAAAAGAATTGAGTACAGAAGGCCCTGGTTTTGGAGGAGTAGCCACTGGAAGTTTACTAGATAGTTCTAGTATTTGTAAAGCAGCCACCATTAAGGGACAGTATAAAGAATTAGAAACCCTCACCGATAGCAATTATGTATTGGTATCCGTCAATTTTACTACACAAGGCAAGTATACCATTTATACTGATACGGTTAACGGCATGTGGTTTAGGGATTCTGGATTTGCATTTGTACAAGGGGCCAACACCATCAAATTAAAAGGTAAAGGAAGCCCCATCTTACCGGGCACATTTACTTTTCAAGTTAATTTTGGCAACAGTACCTGCTTTTTTGATATCACCACAATTGGTGGAGTAAACAACGGATCTAGTACCAGCGATTACTTGCCCATAACAGCCAATGGCTATATCAATTATGAATTAACTCCAGCTTTTCCAGCAGTGGGTGGTGGTTTAATTCCTGAATTCAGGTCTACCATTTCTAGTGGATTATACCCGCAGCTATATCAAACATCTACTCAAAATTATACACGCTACACTACCAATATTGGCGATCAGGTTTTTTTAAGAAAAGACGGCACGGGTAAATATTTTCAATACGGAACACCTGAATTTGACTACCTCTATATTTACGATACCATCGTGAATAATTTGAGAATGGATTTTATTTATTTGGATGAAAGTAAAAACGCAGGTCAATTTTACGAGACCGACAGTTTAAGGGTGGGTATCTACAATACAAATACCAATGCCATGGAATATGGTTGGGCCAAACTTAAAATCACCACTTTATTCAAAGGCAGGCAAATGTCATTATTGGGTACTTTATATACCGATATTATCACCGTTAAAAGAGAATTGTTTTATAAACCGGATGCGGCAAGCACCTATTCGCAATTAAATCTAGTTGCAGAATTATCTTATGCAAAAGGAATTGGCTTGGTAGACCAACGTGTATTTGAAGTAACGGCTTCTGGAACAACCGTACAATCCATTACCATCAAAGGTTGGAACGGATTATAGCCGATTACTATTTAAGTAATTCACAAGGTTTTAAACCAGTATGTTTCTTAAATGCTGCAGAAAAATGGGAAATAGAAGAATATCCTAATAATGCAGAAACATCGGTAACACTTAAGCTTTTTTCGTACAACAAATACTTGGCGTGTTCCATTCTTTGTTGCTGATAAAAGTCAAAAATGGTGGTGCCGAAAACCTCTTTAAAGCCTTTCTTTAAGTAGCACTCATTCATAGCTACTTTTCTGCTCAATTCTTTAATGGTAATAGGGTCTCCAATATGTTGCAACAAAATATCACGAGCTTGGTAAATTCTTTCTTTACCACTGTCGTCTGCTAAAAATTTACAAGCAAATCCTTCTTCTTTTTCGTGTACCAAACAATCCATGCTGTACAAAAGCAATTCGTGTACTTTGGCATTCACATAAATATTCTCCATTGAACCAGAATAACTATGGTTCAATAATGCATCTAACACATTTCTATTTCGAACACAAAGTGGAAACATTTTGGTAAAAGCATTGGGATGTTTAAAAGCCAATACTTCGTCTTTTCGATTAGCCAATTTTACATTGTGCACAAACTGCTTCAAAAAGCTGGAAGTGAAGTGAAAAGTAAATACATCTAAAGTTTGTGTTTTGCCACTACAATTCATGGTGGGCAATTCACTACACATTCCACAACTGCGTTCGGCACAATATCTATTCCCTGTAATACAAAAACGAAGCTCTAAATAGTTTTCTTTGGGCTTTTTTTCATTGTAATGGTAAACCATCATTCCACTATCGTCGGCCACCCATGGATGCTGGGCATAATAACGGCGAATGGTGTATTGAATTGACCCTGGAATATGTTGTTCTTTCTTGTACAACAAATCCATATTGGCATCAATTCCACCCTTCTGAGCCTGTTTTAATATGTCCATTACTGCATTCATGCACCTACAAAATTAATGTATAAACATCTATTTGGCAAATAAGCCTTTGAAATTGGGGAAAACTAGGGTAATAAACCAGCCTAAATCCCCCCTAAATTAAGTACATTTGTCAGCTTGCAAAATTGAACTAAAACGCAAGATAGACAAGACTTTATGAGCGAAGAACTAGATAAACAACATGCTGCTGAAAACAAGAATTACGGAGCAGATAGTATTCAGGTACTCGAAGGATTAGAAGCGGTTAGAAAAAGACCCGCCATGTATATTGGAGATGTGGGCGTAAAAGGGTTGCATCACTTGGTTTATGAAGTGGTAGACAACTCTATTGATGAGGCTTTAGCTGGTTGGTGTAAAAATATTTTCGTAACCATTCACGAAGACAATTCCATTAGTGTTCAAGACGATGGTAGAGGTATCCCTACTGCCATGCATACCAAGGAAAAAAAGAGTGCGTTGGAAGTGGTGATGACGGTCTTGCATGCGGGTGGTAAGTTTGATAAGAACACTTACAAGGTTTCAGGTGGGTTACATGGTGTGGGGGTAAGTTGTGTGAACGCTCTAAGTACCAAATTGCATGTAACCGTTCAAAGAGAAGGAAAAATATTTGAGCAAGAGTACAGCATTGGTATTCCCAAATATGCTGTAAGAGAAATAGGCACCAGTGATATCACTGGAACCAAAGTTCATTTTTGGCCTGATTTGTCCATTTTTCAAGAATCTGTTTATAAAAGAGAAATATTAGAAGGAAGGTTAAGAGAGTTGGCTTTCTTAAATCGTAAAATCAATATCACCCTTACCGATTTAAGAGAACTAGACGACGCAGGAAATGCTTATACCAGTCATTTCTACAGTGAAGGAGGTATTATTGAGTTTGTACAAATGCTCGATAAAAATGCCAACAGAAACCCCATATTGAATGCGCCTTTATTTGTAGAGGGACATGATGAAACCACCAATGTGGCGGTAGAAGTTGCCTTAACCTACAATGATGATTTTAAAGAGAATATCTTCTCTTATGTAAACAATATCAATACTATTGAAGGTGGAACGCACGTAACAGGTTTCCGTCAGGCGCTGACTAGGGTATTCAAAAGTTATGGAGACAAAGAGGGTTTATTTGAAAGAGCCAAAGTAACCGTAGAGGGTGACGACTTTAGGGAAGGACTAAGTGCCATCATTTCTGTTAAAGTACCTGAGCCACAGTTTGAAGGTCAAACCAAAACTAAATTAGGAAATAGTGAAGTAAGCGGGGTGGTACAAACCACCGTTGCTCGCGCTTTAGAAGCTTATTTAGAAGAGAACCCTAAGGAAAGCAAGCAAGTTATTTCTAAAATTATTTTAGCCGCTCAAGCCCGTGTTGCAGCCAAGAAAGCACGTGACATGGTTCAACGCAAAACAGTTTTAACAGGTGGTGGTCTTCCAGGAAAATTGGCTGATTGCAGCGAAAAAGATCCAGTTAAATGCGAATTATACCTAGTCGAAGGAGATTCTGCGGGTGGTACAGCCAAGCAAGGTAGAGATAGAAGCTACCAAGCTATTTTACCATTAAGAGGTAAGATCTTGAACGTAGAAAAAGCCATGGAGCATAAAATCTACGAAAACGAAGAAATTCGCAATATGTACACTGCACTTGGTGTAACAGTTGGTACGCCAGATGATCCTAAAGCTTTGAATACAGCCAAACTTCGCTACCATAAGCTCATCATCATGACCGATGCCGACGTGGATGGTTCGCATATTGCCACTTTGATCCTTACTTTCATTTTCCGATATATGAAGGAATTGGTAGAACAGGGCTGTGTATATATTGCCCAGCCTCCTTTGTATTTGGTTAAAAGAGGCAAGGAACAAGAATATGCATATAGTGAAGAGCAACGCAAGGCCTTGATTGAAAGACTGGGTGCAGGTAAGGAGGACAGTGTTACCATCCAACGTTATAAGGGATTGGGTGAAATGAACGCAGAGCAATTATGGGAAACAACCATGGACCCATCTCGCAGAACCTTAAAAAGAGTAACAATTGAAAGTGCGGCGGAAGCCGACAGAATCTTTAGTATGCTAATGGGAGACGATGTAGCCCCTAGAAGGGAATTCATTGAAAGTCATGCTAAATACGCTAGAATAGACGTATAACAGAAAAAAACATTAACTTGTATTACTAACCCGGAACCCTATTACTAAAAAATTAAATTCAACAAACAATGGACACTTCAAAAATGATTAAAGCATACTGCCTTAAAACAAAGGAAAAAAATGTTCCAATGCAAGATGCAGTAGTTACCAGAACTGCAAAAGGTGGTTATATGGCCGGTGGTCATGATGGCAAAGGAAATAAAATGGCTGCTATCTTAAGTGAAGCAAAAGCTTTACAAGCAATTGCTGATGGCGTTGCTAAAAAAGGATTCTAGTTCAACCTAATCTTTTTAGAAAGCCCCGACTAGTTCGGGGTTTTTTTATGCTACTTCATTAAGCTAATGGCTGCTATATTTTAAGTAGTTACTTCGAGGGTTATTGCATTTCTTTTAGCTAGCACCGTTGCATGCATCTTGAGCAAGAAACTATGCATTTCTTCCATTCCTTTAATGGGCTCTACCACCATTAAGAACATTTTACCTGTTTGCTTTAATCTTCCTTTGTTGGTGCCTGTTTGTAAATACGCCAATACTTCTTTAAATAATTCAGATTCAAAATAAGGGGAGTCGGGTCTATTGATGAAATAACAACGGAGTGTATCTTCCTTCAACGTCATTTTTTCAAAACCCAGGTCTACCGCCAATTTTCTACATCGAACTGTTGTGAATAAATCTTCCACTGAATCAGGCATTGGGCCAAATCGATCCAGCATTTCTGCATGAAATGATTTTAACTCAGTTTCGTCTTCACAACTATCTAATCGAGTGTACAATGAAAGCCTTTCTGTAATGCTTTCCACATAACTATCGGGTATCAATATTTCTAAATCGGTATCAATGGTACAATCACTTACAAAATCATCCTGCTTACTGATCTCCTCTTTAAAAAGATCTTTAAAAGAGGTTCGTTTTAACTCTCGAATGGCTTCTTCTAAAATTTTCTGATACATTTCAAAACCAATCTCCGCCATAAAGCCACTCTGTTCTCCGCCCAACATATTACCTGCCCCTCTAATATCCAAGTCGCGCATAGCTATCTGGAACCCACTTCCTAAATCACTAAACTGTTCTAAAGTCTGCAACCTTTTTCTAGAATCAACTGGCAAAGTGCTCATTGGAGGAGCCAGCAAATAACAAAAAGCTTTTTTATTGCTTCTTCCTACCCTACCCCTTAATTGATGCAAATCACTCAAACCAAATTGATGTGCATTATTTACAATAATGGTATTAACATTGGGAATATCCACTCCACTCTCTACAATATTGGTACATACCAATACATCGTATTTGCGTTCTATAAAGTCGAAAATTCGCTCTTCCAATTCATGGCCTTCTAATTGACCATGGGCAAATCCAATACTTAAGTCTGGGCAAAGGCCTTGAATCAATGCGCTCATTTCTGCCAAGCCATGAACCCTGTTATGAATAAAAAATACTTGACCCCCTCTTTCCGTTTCAAAATAAATGGTATCTCTAATAAAGTCTTGGTTGAATACCTGTACTTCCGTTTGAATAGGTTGTCTATTGGGAGGTGGTGTATTAATGATACTTAAATCTCTGGCTCCCATTAAACTAAACTGTAAGGTTCTCGGAATAGGAGTAGCGGTTAAAGTAAGACAGTCTACATTTGTTTTTAATGTCTTTAATTTTTCTTTGTGCCCTACACCAAATTTTTGTTCTTCATCAATAATCATGATGCCCAAATCTTTGAAAGAAACTTCCTTTCCAAGTAATCCATGAGTACCTACAATAATATCTACTTTACCTTCTTTTACTCTTTGTAATGTTTCCTTTTTTTCTTTGGCCGATTTAAATCGATTGATATAATCTACGGTAACTGGAAAATCCTTTAATCGATCCTTAAATGTTTTGTAATGTTGAAAAGCCAAAATAGTAGTGGGAACCAAAACCGCTGCCTGCTTTCCATCTACTACCGATTTAAATGCAGCTCTGATAGCAATTTCTGTTTTACCAAATCCTACATCACCACAAACCAATCGATCCATAGGCGCTTCTTGCTCCATATCTCTTTTTACATCTGCAGTGGCTTTGCTTTGATCGGGGGTATCTTCATAAATAAATGAAGCTTCCAACTCGGTTTGCATATAATTATCCGGAGCATGTGCAAACCCTTTCTGGGCCTTTCTTTGAGCATAAAGTTTAATTAAGTCAAAAGCAATTTCTTTTACCTTGGCTTTAGTTTTTTCTTTTAACCTATTCCAAACATCACTTCCTAATTTATTTACTTTTGGAACAGTTCCTTCTTTTCCTGTGTATTTAGAAATCTTATGCAGTGAATTGATGTTCACATATAAAATATCGCTGTCTTTGTAAATAATTCGAACGGCTTCTTGAATTTTTCCATTCACTTCTAGTTTTTGCAAACCACTATAAGTTCCCACACCATGATCAATATGGGTCACATAATCTCCTGGTTGTAAATCACGCAGGGTTTTTAAAGTGAGGGCTTTGTTCTTGTTATAAGCTTGCTTAACCTTGTATTTATGATAACGTTGAAATATTTGGTGATCGGTATAGCAAACCAATTTTAGTTGATGATCTATAAATCCTTCATGTATACTTGTTCCAATTGGAGTGAATTGTATTTCCGTATTTAAGTCGGTAAAAATAGTATTGAGTCTTTCCAGTTGTTTTACCTGCTCTGCAAAAATGTAAATGCTGTATTGCGCTCCTTCTAACGATTTTAGATCTTTAATTAGTAAATCAAACTGACGATTAAATGCAGGCTGTGGCTTTATTAAAAACTCCAATTCAAATGATGAAAAATGAGGTTTATATCCAAACTCAATCAATGACTTTGTTGCTAAAATAGATTTGATTTCATTGCCCCTGATAAAATCGGTCCAATGCACTTCTTTAAGAATAAGGTGTTCTTCCTCTTCTTGTTGTTTAGCAAAAAAACCTTGCTCTTGTAGTAATAAATATCCTTCAAAATCTTCTTCTTGAACCCTGATTTTTTCTTCAATCACATCCCAGTCTCTTAACCAAACAATGGTGTTTTCAGGCAGAAATTCTAGAAAGGAGATTTTTTGAACTGAACCAGCCCCAAATGTTTCTGGCAGAGTATCTACATTCGGAATAATATTTACTTGTAATAATTTTCTTTCGCTTAATTGGGTTTCAGGATCAAAAATTCGAATACTGTCTACTTCATTACCAAATAATTCTACTCTGTAGGGTTTTTCATTGCCGAATGAATAGATATCTAAAATTCCCCCTCTTAACGCAAACTGACCAGGCTCGTATACGAAGTCGGTTCTTTCAAAACCATACATCACAAACAAATCCATTAAACTTTCTGGATTAATAGTATCATTTGTTTTGATGGTAATTATATTGCTGCTAATCGTTTCCTGAAGAATTACTTTTTCAAAAATGGCTTCAGGATAAGTAACAATAATTTTTTTATTTCCTCCTCTTGATAATTTGGTCAGGGCTTCTGTTCTCAACATTACATGAGAACTATTCAGTAGTCTAAAATTTTTTCTGTTCTTAAAACTTGCTGGAAAATAAAATAAGTCTAATGCACTGGTTAAATTTTCGATGGTATTATGAAAATAAGCTGCTTCTTCCGCATCATTTAAAATAACCAAATGATTCAAGCCCTGTGCATCGGGGTGCATAAACATGGTGCTTACAATAAATTCAGCACTGCTACCTTGTAAATTTTTTAAATAAGTTTTTTGGGGCTCCGCATAGGTTTTCCTATTCACCAGTGCTTGTACCAGGGGTGATTGCAGGTATTGATCCATTAAGTGCTGCAAATTCATATACACAACCTTAAAAAAGGGATGCAAAGATAAGGGAAGCCTAGTTGGTACTGGTATAATTTACTAGGATATTCATTTCTGCAAGTTTACCTTTCTCTACAGTAACCAAATTGATATTGTTTCTGATATCAAAATTGTTTGCATAAAATTGTTGACCTGCTTGAACAAAAACGGAATAAGTTCCAACAGGTAGTTTCGCAATAAATGCTCCTGTACTGTCTGTATCAACTGCTGCAATTAGCTTGGTATAAATATTGGTAAACAATGGCCCTTGGTTCCACTGCAGGGTTCTTGACACATCAGTTGGTTCATAAAAAAACACGGTGGTTGGATAAGCTTGAGGTACAACCGGCGGAGCGCCAATTCTAGGCATTTGATTACCTGTAACTGCTGTTACTAAACCCTTTACACCTTGAATAATTGGGTCTGCCATCTTTTTTTGTGGAGGTTTACAAGCAAAAAAAGGCAAAAATCCTACAACGAATAAAAAAAGAAAAAATCGCATACTACAATTTGAACCTTGAAAGTATCTAATTTAGAGCATAATAAAATAAGAACAGCTTAACTAAGCTGAAAAAACATCATTTATGATTAAACGTCTGGGGATATTTATTTTACTATCTACTGCCATCGCAACAAGTTCATTGGCTCAATTGGTTACCAACGATAGGGTACTCAAACTTTCTTCTCAAAAACTGAAGTTAGAGCAAGAATTGAATTATACAAAAGCATTGTCATTGGCTAAAGCCAATAAATGGGACTTGAGTATCAATTTTGGAAACGGAGTTGCTAAACTTACTGGAGTAGACGATTTTGGTTTCCCAATCTATACTAAGGCATTCAACAATACCATTGCTGCAGCAACTACCAGAGCCAGTCAATTATGGCCAGGAGGTGCTTCAGGTTTAAACTTAAGCGGTAGTACTGCAGCCATGCGAAATAAATTAGGGGTTTGGGAATTTGATGGATTACCCTTACCTAGCCACGTTGAATTTTCCGGAAGATTGAACCAAAAAGACGTGCCTACTGGAAGCAGCGGAAATGACCATGCCACCCACGTTGCAGGAACTATGGTAGCAGCTGGAGTCAATCCAATTGCAAAAGGAATGGCTTTTGGTATCCCCAATTTAATTTCCTACGATCATTTAAGTGATATTTCTGAAATGACCACAGAAGCGGCTAATGGGTTATTGGTTTCCAATCACTCTTATGGTTTTGTTGCAGGATGGAATTTCAATACTGCACAAAATAGGTGGGAGTTTTATGGTCGTCCGGATGAAAACGAAGATTTTCGTTATGGGTATTATGGGATAGATGCCCAAAGAGTGGATTCTATTGCTTTTAATGCCCCATTCTATTTAAAAGTATCTGTTGCAGGAAACGATCGAAACAACAATGGTCCTGAAGTTGGACAGCCTTATTTTAGAAGAAATGCACAAGGTACCATGGTAGCTTCTGGAAACAGACCCGCAGGTATCAGCAGCAATGATGGATTCGATATCATATTAGGATATGGTATTGCAAAAAATAATTTAACTATTGGTGCAGTCAATGGAATTCCGGGTGGATATAACAAGCCTGCAGATGTAGTGATGAGTGCTTTTAGCGGATGGGGACCTACAGATGATGGCCGTATTAAACCGGACCTAGTTGCAAACGGTGTCAATGTAACTTCTGCTAGTACCAATGGAAACACCAGCTATAGTACAAAAAGTGGAACATCTATGGCAGGTCCAAATGCTGCGGGCTCTTTATTGTTATTACAAGAACACTATACTAAATTGAAGCCAGGTTCATTTATGCGTGCAGCTACGCTAAAAGCATTAGCCATTCATACTGCAGATGAAGCAGGAAATACACCAGGACCAGATTATACTTTCGGTTGGGGCTTAATGAATGTGCAAAGGGCAGCAGCAGTTTTATCTAGTGCCATACCTAGTAATAACTCGAATACCAGTGAACATTTGGTATTCGAAGAAACTTTAACTTCTGGACAAACTATAACAAAAACCGTGGTGGCTACGGGTAAAGTGCCCTTGTCTGCAACCATTGCTTGGACCGATCCTCCTGCATCCATCAATACAGATGCAGCAACTAATTTAAACGACAGAACCAAAAAATTAATTCACGACTTAGACATTAAAATAACCCGTGGAATCAATCAAACTTTTTTACCATGGGCATTAGAAGTTACCAGCCCATTATCTGCTGCAAGTAAAAAAGACAATAGTGTAGACAATGTGGAAAGAGTAGATGTAGATAGCACTATTCCTGGAGAAACATACACCATTACCATTACCAATAAAGGGAATTTAGTTAGGGGATCACAAGCTTATTCGTTAATTGTAAGTGGTGTAGGTGGTATAAGTTATACCAGCTCTGCAGCTGTAATTGGGGGTGCAAAAGTAGATAGTTTGTCTTTTGCCAATATTCAATTTAAAAACACAACCGGTTGTAAAACCTTTACAGACAATACCCGCTTAACCGGTAATGTTCAAGCCAGACAAGTGCTGCCCGTTTTTATTAGAACAACCCCTTGTGATGCAACCACTAATCCAAGAATTACTAAAGTATATATTGATTACAATAATGATGGAGATTTTGTAGATGCAAATGAACAAGCATTGGTTAGTACCGTTCAAAGCGGAGCTAGTAGTAATTTCACAGGGAATATTACTATTCCAGACAATGTGACCATTGGGGCCATCCATAAAATGAGGGTAATCACTCAAGAAACTTCTACTGCTTCAGATATTGTTCCTACCGGTACTTATCCAAGAGGTGAAACCCAGGAATACTTGTTGAAAATAGAAACACCTTCGAACGATGTTTCGGTTAGTAATATAGTTTCTCCTTCAGCTGGAAGCTGCGACAATACCAAGCAATATGTTACCATCGCTATTGCTAATAATGGATCAAGCCCACAAACCAATGTGCCGGTTACAGTAACGATAAAAAATGGTACAACAACAGTAGCCACACTCAATGCAACTTATGCAGCAACCATAGCTTCTTTATCAGAAGTAGAATACACCATTCAAACTCCTTTTGATGCACAAGCAGGAGTGAATTATACCATCACCGCTGAAAGCAAATTAACTACTGACCAAAATAGCAGCAATAATATCATTGAAGTTGCTGTACCGATTGCAGCAAGACCAGCGGTACCAGAGGCGCAAGGAGTCATTTGTGACAACACTGCCATTTTAAAAGTAACCAACCCAGGATCCGCCAATTATTTTTGGTACAGTGATGCCACCACTACTACTCCTTTTGCAATTGGAAGCTCAGTAAACACCAATAATATACCAGCCAATAGAACTTACTATGTTACAAAAGAAGCAAGGGTATCAACGGGTGCAGCATCAAAATTAACTTTCCCTTCAGGAGGTTATAATGAGTTCGCAGGCAACTTTATGAAGTTTAACCATACTGTGCCATTTAAATTAGAAACAGTTAGGATGTATACTGCTAACCCAGGTAAAATTAAAATCACTTTGGGTGAAAACCTTACACCAAATGCAACCCAAGAAGGAAGTTTTTCTTACAGGCCATTGATGAGTAAAACATTTACGGTGTTTAATTCTAGACCAACCGCATCTGGACCTTTAACAGCAGCATTAACTGAAAACAATTCTTCCGATTCTGGATTTATATACAATGTAAACTGGGATATACCTGGGAATGGAGACAAATTCATTATTCTGGAATGTTCTGAAGATGCAAATGTTTACAGAAACAATGGAATCACTGGAACCATTTATCCTTATGGTAGTGCAGGAGGTGTAATGAGGTATACCGGTAACAGTGTATCACTTACTCCATCTTCAGGTTTAAATGAAAACGCATTCTGGTACTTCTTTTATGACACACAAGTGTCAACAGGTTGCGCAAGTAACCGAGTAGCAATTGTGGCTGCTCCCAATGCTCCTCTAACCCTTTCACAACAAGGAGATTCATTGGTATCTAGTATTAAAACAGGTACTTTCCAGTGGATTTTTAACGATACAGCAGCCGTTGCTGGAGCAACAACTTCCTCTATTAAGCCTACTCGTTCTGGTAGTTACAAAGTAATTGTAACAGACGCAGTGGGTTGTTCCAAAACATCCAGTGGCGTTAACTACACTGTTACTTCTATCAATACAGTGGATCCACAAGAAATCAAATTATCGGTTTCACCCAATCCAAATAATGGCATATTCCAATTGTCATTTGAAGTAACGAAGCGCAGTGACTTGTCAATTGAAATACTGAATGCAACAGGACAAAGGGTGTTTTTAAATACACAATCTGGATTCTTAGGCAAATACAGTAAGCAATTGAATTTAAAACAGTACAGTAGTGAGTTTTATCTATTGAAAATTCAACATGACAAAAAAACCTACTTACAAAAACTGCTTATTCAACGATAAACAACGATTATCTATTTAATTCAATGCCCCTGATTTAAACAGGGGCATTGTTATTTATTGGTATTTCGGTACTTTGCGTAAAACAATGCTATGCTTCAACCCTGGTTAAAATGCGTGGTGATTAAAACCGAAGACATAACCCATAGCACGCGTAGATTTTGGATGCAGATTCCCGAATTAACCCAATTTGATTTTGAACCAGGTCAATTTGTGACTTTTGACTTGCCCATTCACGAACAAAGAAATAAAAGGTGGAGGTCTTATTCCATTGCATCTGCACCAGATGGCAGCAATATTTTTGAGCTAGTGATTGTTTTAATGGAAGATGGATTAGGCACCCCACATTTATTCAACGATGTAAAAGTTGGATCGGAATTAATTGTTCGTGGACCACAGGGAAAGTTCACGATGCCCGAAACTTTAGACAAAGACTTATACTTGATTTGCACTGGAACGGGCATTGCGCCATTTAGATCAATGGTGCACTATATTCAACAGAAACAAATACCGCATAAAAATATTCACTTGGTGTTTGGATGCAGGGAATTCAAGGATAGCTTGTATGAGCAAGAACTAAAGCAGTTAGAAAAAATATTACCTGGTTTTTATCATCACCCTTGTTTTTCTAGAGAATTGGTGGTGGGCCCTGCACAATATTCAGGATACGTTCATGCATGTTATACCCATTTGATTGAAACTTATAAAGGAATGAATGGAAGTATTCCCCCAGCCTATTTTTATTTATGCGGATGGAAAAATATGGTAGATGACGCAAAACAAAAGCTAATGGAATTGGGGTATGATAAGCATTCCATTCATCTAGAATTGTATGGATAAGAAGAAACTATTTTTGGGCAATTAAAATATAATAGTCAAATATTGATTCTCGTTTGTATAGTATTTTCTTTACCAGTTTGATTTTATTCATTTCAAAAAAAGAAGCATACTCGTTAATGTCTAGCTGAATTGGATGAAGCATATCCCCAGGCAATAATTGAAAGATTTTTTTCAATAATGGATGTCGATGCGCATCCGTACTCATTACAAGAAACCCATTAGGCTTTAATGAGTCTACCAAGTTTTTACAGCAAATATTGATATCATTCACATGGTTAATTGCATTCAAACAAAAAACGATATCGTATTTTTCTTTATCATCAAGTGCTTCAATGGGTATATTCCTGAAATGAGTCCAACCAAAATTAGATGGCTTAAATACTGGTAGATTTATATACTTATCAAGTAATGGATCAATCGCTTCAACTTTATTATTATTTAAAGCAATAAAAATACCTGCTGGTCCACAGCCAGCATCTAAAATAGCATCACTTGACTGAATTGCAACCGTATCTTCAATTGCACCCAACATCTTTTTCCAATACCTCGTTTTATTATCTAAGTATTCGGAAGGATTCTTTTTCTTTAAATATCTAACCCACCATTGGTACTCTAGCTTTTGAGCTAGTTTCCATTTTAGATTAACTTTCTGCATTGAGTTGCTCTTAATTAATATGTGAAAGTACCAACTCCTTCACTTTATTGATCGGAATTCGCTCTTGTAACATACTATCTCTGTAACGGATAGTAACCATTTGATCTTCCTTGGTTTGATGATCAATAGTTACGCAGAAAGGAGTACCAATAGCATCCTGACGGCGATATCTTTTCCCAATGGCATCTTTTTCTTCATAGAAACATTTGAAAGCTCCCTTGCATTCATCCATTAGCTCGCGGGCAATTTCAGGTAATCCGTCTTTTTTCACGAGTGGTAAAATCGCTAATTTATTGGGTGCAATTCTAGCCGGAATTTTTAAAACCACTCTGCTATCGGTTGTTCCATCTTCTTTGGGAATGGTTTCTTCTGTATATGCATGACTTAATATCAATAAGAACATTCTATCTAAACCAATAGAAGTTTCTACCACATAAGGAATATAATTTCCAAATGGCTTACCGGTGGTTTCATCAATATCATTATCAAAATATTGCTGCTTTTTCTTACTGTATTCTTGGTGACTCTTTAAATCGAAATCTGTTCTACTATGAATGCCTTCCACTTCTTTAAAACCAAATGGGAATTCATACTCTATATCTAAAGCCGCATCAGCATAATGGGCCAGCTTAACGTGATTGTGGTAACGGTATTTTTCTGCAGGCAATCCTAAACTCAAATGCCAATTCAATCGTTCTACTTTCCAGTAGTTGTACCATTCCATTTGGGTACCAGGTCTTACAAAAAACTGCATTTCCATTTGTTCAAATTCCCTCATACGGAATATAAACTGACGAGCCACAATTTCGTTTCTGAATGCTTTTCCGGTTTGTGCAATTCCAAATGGAATTTTCATACGTGCCGTTTTTTGTACATTCAAAAAATTCACAAATATACCCTGTGCGGTTTCTGGCCTTAAATAAATGGTATCCGATTCTTCTGCAACTGAACCCAACTGAGTAGAGAACATCAAATTAAACTGTCTAATTTCAGTCCAATTTCCTGTGCCGCTAACCGAACAAACGATTTGGTGGTCGGCAAGCAACTGCTTTAATCCAACAAAATCTTCCGCAGCTAACAATTGTTCCATTGAGGCAATTAAAGCGGCTGCTTCAGCCTGTTTTCCCGCTTCTGTTAATTGATCGGCTTTGGCTTCTATTAAATGATCAACCCGATATCTTTTTTGGCTGTCTTTATTATCGATCATTGGATCACTAAAATTATCCACGTGACCGCTCGCTTTCCAAGTGGTAGGGTGCATAAATATGGCCGCATCAATGCCCACAATATTCTGGTGCATTTGCGTCATGCTTTTCCACCAATAATCTTTGATGTTCTTTTTTAGCTCACTTCCATAAGGACCATAATCGTAAACGGCACTTAAGCCATCATAAATTTCACTACTCTGAAATACAAAGCCATATTCTTTGGCATGCGAAATAATTGCTTGAAAGGTATTTTCTGTTGCTGTGCTCATACGGCGGCAAAAATAGGTGATTACCCGTTTATCCAGTAAAATGGGGAATGTTGATTAAAAAAATTAGCTTAGATATTCAAAAATCAACTGAATAGCATGAAAAAATTATGGATTTTATTGTTGCTCCTGCCCAGTTTGGCTTCAGCACAGCAAACCAATATTCAAACCACTGAATACCCCAACGACTACCTTAGCCCCGAATTTCATGCAGGAAGAAGGGCTGCTTTCAAAGAAAAAATGCCTGCAAAATCAGTGGGAATTTTCTTTGCTAGTCAGGTAAGATTAAGAAATGACGACGTAGACTATCAATATGCACAAAGCAAAAATTTCTACTACTTCACCGGTTTAGAGGAACCCAATTCACTCTTATTATTATTTAAAGAGCCCACTACCATCTTGGGTAAAACAGGCACTGAATTCATTTTTGTTCAAAATAGGGACCCACAACGCGAAATGTGGAATGGCAAAATTTTAGGCATTGAAGGCGTAACCAACCGCTATAAATTCAGCAATGTGTTTTTGAACAAAGATTTTACTGCAAATACGTTTAATATCAATGATTACGATTCTGTACTTACTGCATTTAGGTCTGAAGATATTTTTCAAACTTATCCAAGAACCAGAGATGAATTAAGCAGAATGGCAGGCGTGGTAGACAGTTTGATTAAGCAATACAAAAAACCGATTGCTTCAAGAACTACTGCACAAATTTTAACTGCTTTAAGAGGCATTAAACAACCAGAAGAAATTGCGATACTTGAAAAAGCAGCCGCAATAAGTGTAGAAGGGCACAATGAAGTGATGAAAGCAGTAAAACCTGGCATGACTGAATACCAGGCACAAGCCATCATGGAATATTCATTTAAGAAAAACGGATCGGAATATCCTGGTTATCCAAGTATCAACGGAGCAGCTGAAAACGCTTGTGTACTGCATTATGTAACCAATTTAAAACTCATGAAAAATGGAGATTTATTATTGAGTGATTGTGCGGCAGAATACCACGGCTATACAGCAGATGTAACTAGAACGGTACCTGTGAATGGGAAGTTTTCTCCTGAACAAAAAATCATTTATGAATTGGTTTTAGCTGCTCAAGATTCAGCTATTGCTGTTTGCAAACCGGGCATGCCATACAGTGGTTCAGATGCAACTGCAAGAAGAGTCATCAACAGAGGACTGATCGCATTAGGTATTGCAGCCAATGAAACGGAAGCAAGAAGGTATTTCCCACATGGAACTTCACATCATTTAGGTTTAGACGTTCACGATTTAGGCATTAGAGGAAATCAGCCATTTGAACCTGGTATGTACTTAACAGTTGAACCTGGTATTTATATTCCACCGGGTAGCAAATGTGATCCTAAATGGTGGAGCATTGGAGTTAGAATTGAAGACGATATTTTAATTACCAAAGAAGGCAATCGTAATTTATCTGCAGGAGCTCCAAGAACGGTTGCTGAAATAGAAAAATTAACCAAAGCCAAAACGATTTTCAACTAAACAATCAACAGCTATAACTTGGGGTTATTCTTATGTCTGTCTTTGTCTCGTAGGGTTTTCTTCTCTATATTTTTTTGCAAAGCTTCCGTAAGATTAACCCCAGTTTGGTTAGCTAAACAGATCAATACCCACAATACATCGGCCATTTCATCTGCCAAAGCCAGATCCTTTTCTTCTCCCTTAAATGATTGCTCTCCATATTTACGCACCATAATTCTACTGAGCTCTCCCACTTCTTCCATTAATATTCCCAAATTAGTCAACTCGTTAAAATAACGAACACCAATGGTTTTGATCCACTGATCTACTTCTATTTGTGCGTCTTGAATGGTCATTATTCTTTGTTTTTTGAATCAATTAAAATGGTAACTGGCCCGTCGTTTAATAACGAAACTTTCATATCTGCACCAAAAATGCCTGTTTGTATTGGCTTGCCCAATTCTTCAGCAATAACACTTTTAAAACTTTCATAAACTGGTATGGCAATAGTTGGTTTAGACGCTTTTATATAAGAAGGGCGATTCCCTTTTTTAGTACTTGCATGCAATGTAAATTGACTAACCACTAAAATATCTCCATTTATGTCTTTAACAGAACAATTCATCACCCCTTCTGCATCATTAAAAATACGCAGGTTCACAATTTTGTTGCTGAGCCATTGAATATCTTCCAGGGTATCTGCGTCTTCTATTCCTACTAAAACCAATAATCCATTCCCAATTTGTCCGTTCACTTTCTGATCAATGGTAACGGAAGCTTCTGAAACTCTTTGAATTACTACTCTCATGCAATGATTTTTATCCGAAATTTGAAGGAACTAAGATAAACATTCATCAATCAAATTTACCCATGCAGCAAAAATGGAAAATAACGTTTCTTATTCAAGTGCTGTTGGGCCTATATGGAACAAGCTTTAGCCAATCAACTGTTCAATTTAAATGGATGTTTAACAACCAGGTCTTTAACCAAGATAGCAGTTACCAAAATCGATCTGGAGAAAAGTTTCAGATTCATCGTTTT
>CALRUG020000033.1:0-24990 GCA_943371295.1 Synechococcus sp. UW140
ATTTCGGCAATAGTATCTTCGCCAAAAATAAGCAACTCCTTCACTCGCTCTATTTTAAGAGCAATCATGAATTGTTCAATAGTAGTAGATTCTACTTCAGAATAAAAATTAGCCAAATAAGTATAGCTCAAATTCAATTCTTTACGGAGTAATACCGAAAATTTCAGATCGGGTTTACCATCAGAATTGTATACATAATCAATCATGATTTGTCTTATTCTTTCAATTAATACCCCTTGCTTTTTTTCAAGCAATTCTAAACCGGCTTTTCGCAACTTTGAATTGAGAATAACTTTTTCTTCCTCAGTAACGTCTTGATGTGTATCAATTTCGCCTAAGTCAACTTTATAAAATGGAATTTTCAATTCCACTAACACATCTGTAACAACAACTTTACAGCTAACGCAAGCCATGTTTTTTACGTAAATTTTCATAATTAAATTTTGTGTAATGCATGAACCTGCGACACTTTTAAAGTGCGTATTTGCGCCGATATCAAAACAAAACTGTTTGATAATTGCATCTTCAACTAAAGTTCAGGCTAAAAATAGACCAATGGGTCTCGAGTAACATTTGTGTGTGTTACACAGGAGTTTGATAATTGTCAGTCCGGCAATGGAAGCCGATAAAATTGTTACTGTAATGTAATCAAATTAAACCAAACCAGCAATTTGTATTTATTAAATGATAAGTAAACTCAACTCTCCAAGAAAAGTAGATCTACCGCTTTTGCAAATGTGAAATCCAATTCTGTAATGCCGCTAGCATCATGTGTTGTAAGAGCAATGATTACTTTATTATAAATATTAGACCAATTTGGATGATGATTGAGTGTTTCTGCAATAGCAGCAACAGAAGTCATAAATTCAAATGCTTGCTTAAAATCATTAAATTTAAATTCCCGTTCAATAGACGCTCCTTTATAAATCCAACTTGGAGTAGATACATTCAATCTTTCGTTAATTTCTTCAACACTTAAGCAATCCATCATTCTATTTTTTTCTTACTAATTGTCCAAATGAAACCAAGTACTCCACGAAAAAATAAACTGAAATCGTTTTTTCATAAGACAATATAAATAATTATATTGTCCATTCAAAACTTGCTATATGAATATAACAACCGGTATTAAATTATCGCTGATGATGTTTCTTCAGTACTTCATTTGGAGTGCTTGGTACGTAACGCTAGGAACATATATGAGTGAACCTCCTTTAGGCGCTTCTGGTATTCAAATTGGGGCTACCTATGGGGCACTTGCAATAGCTACAATGATTTCTCCTTTTTTTGTGGGCTTAATTGCCGACCGCTTTTTTGCTGCACAGAAAATAATGGGGGTATTGCACGTTTTGGGGGCCGGTCTTTTATTTATGGCAACCAAAATCACCGATAGCAATATCTTTTATTGGACCATCCTTTGTTATTCTTTGCTGTATATGCCAACCATTGCTTTAAGCAATAGCGTGGCATTCTCTCAAATGACCGACCCAGGCAAACAGTTTCCATGGATTCGAGTATTTGGAACCATTGGATGGATTGTTGCTGGCGTAATGATTGGTCAAATGGGCATTGAAAAATCTGCTGATACATTTTATATAGCTGCCGCTGTTTCTGGGGGATTAGGGCTGTTTAGTTTTATATTACCCAACACGCCTCCAAAAGCCCAAACAGCAGATGCTTCTTCTGCCTTGGGCACAGAAGCTTTTGTATTATTTAAGGACAAATCTTATTTGGTATTTTTCATTGCGGCTATTTTAATCTGTGTTCCCCTATCCTTCTATTATGGTTTTGCCAATCCTTTCTTAAATGAAATTGGCTTCCCCAATGCGGCTTCAAAAATGACTTTAGGACAGGTTTCTGAAGCAGTATTTATTTTAGCCATTCCGTTATTATTCAATAGAATTGGTGTTAAGAATATGCTCATTTTTGGCATGTTGGCTTGGGTATTGCGTTATGTATTCTTCGCTTATGGAAATACAGGCGACGCCAATTGGATGTTGTATGCGGGCATTGTATTACATGGCATTTGTTATGATTTCTTCTTTGTGACTGGCTATATGTATACTGAGAAAAAAGCAGGAGAAAAAATCAAGAATGCAGCGCAAGGATTATTCACATTTGCTACTTATGGATTAGGAATGGTGATTGGTACCGGCTATTCTGGCTATGTAGTAGATGGAGCCAAAACAGCAACTGGTCATAATTGGATGAATATTTGGATGGTTCCAGCCTATATAGCAGCAGCCGTTTTAATATTCTTTATCATTTTCTTTAAAGAGAAAAAAGCGATAGCAACAACTTAATATTAATAAAATCAATTTCATGCAGCGCATTGCCATGTTAGGTTCCGGCTTTATAGGCCGTTTTTATGCAGACTCTTTGCAAGGTTACCGAAGCAGAGACACCATAGTGAGTATTTATTCTAGAAGGGAAGAGAGTGCCCGCAAATTTGCAGAAGACTATCAATGTCATCATTACACCACGGTAATGGAGGAAGCCATTGCCAGAGAAGATGTGGATATTGTATGTATTGCACTTCCGAATAATTTACACGAAACTGCAGTTTTACTCTGTTGTAAACACAAAAAAGCTGTGATGACCACCAAGCCTTTGGGTAGAAATGCAGCGGAAGCAAAGCGAATGTTAGAAGCAGTGGAAGCTGCTGGTATTTTCAATGGGTATTTAGAAGACTTAGTATACACCCCTAAATTCATCAAAGCCAATCAAAGTGTTCAAGAAGGAGCTTTAGGTAGAATTTTATGGGCAAAGAGTCGTGAAACCCATCCTGGCCCACATAGTGAATGGTTCTGGGATATTGAACAAGCTGGCGGAGGCTGTATATTAGACTTGGGTTGCCATTGCGTAGAAATTACGCGCAGTTATATTGGCAAAGACATTAAACCAGTAGAAGTGATGTGTTGGGCCGATACGCAAGTAAAACCCATTGACGCAGAAGACCATGCCATTGGTTTAGTTAAATATGAAAATGGCGCTATTGGTCAGTTTGAAGTAAGTTGGACTTTTAGAGGTGGATTAGATTTGCGCGATGAAGTAATGGGAACCGAAGGCACCATTTGGATCAACTCTTTTTTACGAACAGGTTTCGATATGTTCACTACCGGAAAGGGAGGTGATTATATTGCTGAGAAAGCAGAAAGCAATAGTGGCTGGCTATTCCCTGTTGGCGACGAACTAAATGAATTGGGCTATAACCATATGTTCATGGATATGTTCAATGCATTAGAAAAAGGTATTGCACCTAAAGAAACTTTTTATGATGGCTATGTAGTAAATGCGATACTAGATGCTGCTTACAAAAGTGCCAAGTCTAAAATTTGGGAGCCGGTGCAATTAGATATTTGGAGAGGCCAAACAGGACTTTCCAAAGAATCGCATTTAGTTTCTTATGACCAAGATCACTATTTAGTAAAAGAAGAGATGACGCATTATGGTGCTAAAAAACTCATCTTAAAACATAAGACAACTGGTAAAATTACAGAACAGCTTCTGAATTAATTTTTTCATTTACCCATTGGAGAGCGGTTTTTAACTGCTCTTCTCTGGTTAAATGACTATTGTCTAAAACCACAGCATCAGCTGCTTTTCTTAAAGGACTAAATTCTCTTGTACTATCAATTTCATCACGCATGGCTAAA
Organism: Synechococcus sp. UW140; assembly: GCA_943371295.1. Lineage (GTDB taxonomy): Bacteria > Bacteroidota > Bacteroidia > Chitinophagales > Chitinophagaceae > Sediminibacterium. The sequence goes on from CALRUG020000033.1 coordinate 3,657, forward strand.
TTAGCCTGCACTTCTTCTTTGGTAATTCCAGGATTCTTTGCAGACAATTCTAAATACCTTCTAGCCACCCGAATAGCAGGATCAGCTGTAACAAATATTTTCAATTCTGCATTAGGGAAAACAGTAGTTCCAATATCTCTACCATCCATGACTATACCCTTTTGCAAACCCATTTTTTGCTGTTGTGCCACACCAAATGCTCGAACATATTGATTCGCAGCAACATCACTCACCAAATTGCTCACCCGCATTTCGCGTATTTCCTTTTCAACATTCCTCCCATTTAATAAAATATCACTACTTCCTGTAGATTCATTGTAATCAAATGAAAGATTAATCTGTTTTAAAGCTTCCTGAACCGCTGTATCATTAGTATAATCAATAGCATGTTCTATAAAATATAATGTGATGGCCCTATACATGGCTCCACTGTCTATGAAAACATAATTAAGCGCCCTGGCCATTTGCTTAGCCAGGGTGCTCTTTCCACAGGAAGAATATCCATCAAGGGTAATAATAATTTTTTTCATAATTGCTTCTTACCACAAAGGTAATTAAGAAGGCAATACTACTGTATCAATTACATGGATCACCCCATTGCTTTGATAAACATTGGCAATGGTTACAGTAGATACTCCACCTTTTTCGTCTGTTAAGATTAATTTCTTGCCCTTCATAGTTGCTTTTAATGTACCACCAGAAACTGTTTTTAAAGTAGCAGACCCATTGCCTTCTTTAATTAAAGCAGCAATAGCATTTGCATCATACTTGCCTGCAATTACATGGTAGGTCAAGATTTTGGTAAGGGTAGACTTGTTCTCAGGTTTCACCAATGTTTCCACAGTACCTGCTGGTAGTTTACCAAAAGCAGCATTGGTAGGAGCAAAAACGGTAAATGGACCAGCACTCTGTAAGGTTTCAACCAAACCAGCCGCTTTAACTGCAGCCACTAAAGTGGTATGGTCTGCTGAATTCACCGCATTCGCTACAATATTTTTTGATGGATACATAGGAGCTCCACCAACCTCAACTGTTTTCTCACTCATTTGAGCTGAAGCAGCATTTACCACTAGTGCAGAAGCGATAACAAAGAAAATCTTTTTCATAAATCTGTTTTAAAATAATTGATTGAAATATTTTTACAGATTCACTTACGAAAGATGATTTCAAATGGTTTGTTAAGGAAAATAAAAAAGATTGGGATAGTCAGAAATGATTCCATCTACACCAAACGAACGCAATTTTTTCATCGTGGGTAAATCATTAACTGTCCATGGAACCAGCTTCATACCTCTAGCTTTACAATCCCTTACCAATGTCTCATTTACCAAACTATGGTGTGGGCTATATACGGTGGGGGTGTAACCCAATTCTTGCAATTGCTCACCTACTGTTTTTTTATTATCATCTTCTATTAGTAGAACAGTGGCAATAGTGGGATATTGTTGATGCAAATATTGCAAGGTTCTAATATCAAAAGATTGAATGGTTACCCGATCAATTATTTTTTTATGCTTGATGATAGCAACCAAAAGATCAACAAATTCTTTTGGTGCAGGATGGTATAGATTATCGGTAAGTACTTGCGATTTTGTTTCAATATTATAAAAGGGTAAGGGTTTATTTTTTGCTATCGCATACTGATCTGCAGCTTCTATCACATCTAACAACAAGGGCTTGGTGGCAGCCATTTTTTGTTGTTGAGGAAATCGAGGATTTCCTTTTAGCCCTACATCATATCGTTGTGTTGTTGCATAACTCATATTGTAAATATTCAACTGCTTTTCTTCTGCTTTACTTACGGACGACCCATCAGGCTTTGTTGTTATTTCATGATTAAAGAAAGGTTCATGACTTAATATAACTTGTTTATCTGCAGTGATTACTGCATCCATCTCCAATGTTGCCGCACCCAAATCAATCGCTTTATACATGGCGGGAATGGTATTTTCTGGAACCAATCCTCGAGCACCTCGATGGCCTTGCCAGTCAAAACTGTTTACATTTTTCTGAATCATTTTTGTACTAGTGCAGCTATACAATAAAACTATACCGCTGATGATAAAAATATTTTTCATGAGAGATGTGTTATTTGTTCAGTCGAAGTTTCATTTCTTCCGCTGCGAGTTGTTCTTCAAGTCTTCCCTTGGCTAAAGATTGAATAATATTCTCTTGAATGTGACTTGGTTTATTTTGACTCCATTTAAACACATGTTGCAGATTGGTTACTTCGATTTCAAATGCAACAATTGCTTTCATATTTGATTGAATATAGTCTTCGCTCATATGCTTTAACTGAGAGGGAGAAGCAGGATCATTCTCATATTTGCTGGTGAGTGCTTTCAACATTTCATATAAGCCTGCATCATCTAAAAAATTTAACTTGCCGCTCGCATGCACAGCAGAATAATTCCAAGTGCTAGCGGTGTTTTTGGGCTCATAATGCTGGGCGCTCACATAAGTGTGTGGACCTTGAAAAATAGCCAATACTTGATTATTATTTTCAAATGCAATCGTGTGTGCTTGTTTCCGCATAATATGCGCCTGTAAAAACAGTCTATTTTCACGCATATCAATCATTACTGGCACATGGGTAGCAACGGGAAACCCGTCATTTCCTACACCACAAATAGTAGCAAATGAATAAGCATTCATGAAGGCCAAAATATCATCTTGTTCCGCTTCAGAAAAATGATTAGTCAAATACATGGTTAATGCAATGTAGTATTAATTTGAAAATTTAAAAGCTAACCGCTAAAGCCGTTAATGCAGTAAATAAATTTTGCGTAGGTAAATTGCCTTGCTTAGAAAAAATAAAATCCCTGCTTTGCAAATGCTTTAATTCTACTCTCCATAACAGGTGCTTATTAATTGCCCAATCTGTATTCAATGAAATGCCTTTGACCCTAAACCCGTTTGGAGTACCCGTGTAAATAATAGCTCCATTTGGATCTTGATAAGACTCTGTTCTTAACACAAACTTTATATTTTCAGTAGCTGCATATTGTGCCATTAAGATAGGTGTATACCAAACTTGGCTCTGGTTAATCCCTTTTACTTTCTGCAAGCCCATGTCAAATCCTGCTATTACCCCTAACCGATTGCTCCATTGATAAATGGCATAAAAATTATGAAAGTAACGCATTACCCCATCAATACCTGCAGTTGGATTTCCAATATATGAACTACTATTCAAGGTCCATTTGCTATTGGGCTTATATTGCACTTGGTGCCCGAAAGATGGACTAGTATTGCCTTTCAGCATTTGAATACGCTGCCATCCAGTTAATACCAATGTACTCAAGAACCATTTTTCATTGGGAGAGGTATAAGATATTTTTGCACCTGTTTCAAAATAGGGAGAATTGTCTGCTGCGATACTTCTACTTAAAGTCCAGCAATCTTTTCCAATAGCACTTTCAAAACCTATATGTGAAGTAAATACACCTGCATCTATCCATAAATTAGAACGCTTACTCAGCTTCCAACCTGCATTGGCTTCTATAATTTGTTTGTAAATCCCCCTCTCGCCTGCATAATTGGCTCGCATATAAGAACCAAACCCTACTGCCAAATTAGCTCTTACCCTGTCCTTATTAAGCGCCCCTTTTACAAATGCTAAATTAATGCTGAGCGCTTTGTTTTCATCGTGACTGTATACGAAAGCCGCATCATTGTTCGTGACTGGCCTATTGGTGTTCTGCTGATAATAAATTTCTGCATAGCCACTCAAATGAATAGAAGCGATTTTTTGCTTGACAATTGAATCGCTGCTTTGAGCAAATACTGTTAAACAAGTACACCAAACCAATATGGTGACTAAAACTTTCATTTATACCACTTCTATTAATGAAGTCTTAGGCATATTCGCATTGCGCATGGCTATATTCCGAACTGTTTGTGCAGTAAACTGCCTAAATGCTTCTTTGGTAAACTCATCATTACCTACCATGGCGGGCACCCCTTCATCTCCCCCTTCTCGAATAGTTTGCACCAAAGGGATCTGACCTAAGAAAGAGAGATCATACTCTTCAGCCAGCTTCTTTCCCCCCTCTTTCCCAAACAAATAATATTTGTTGTTCGGTAATTCTGCTGGAGTGAAATAAGCCATATTTTCAATAAGCCCAATGATGGGTACATTTATTTGTGCTTGACCAAACATTGCAATCCCTTTTTTAGCGTCTGCCAATGCTACATTTTGAGGAGTAGTTACAATTACAGCACCAGTAACTGGTACGGTTTGCATCAATGTTAAATGAATATCCCCTGTTCCTGGAGGCATATCGATTACCAAATAATCTAAATTACCCCAATCTACTTCTGTAACAAATTGTCTGATTGCAGAACTGGCCATGGGTCCTCTCCATACCACTGCATTTTTCTCATCTACCAACAACCCAATGCTCATCAGTTTGATGCCAAATTTTTCTAAAGGAACAATCATTCCTTTTCCATCTACTTCCTTCATCATTGGTCTAGCCCCTCTCACCCCAAACATAATGGGAACACTTGGTCCATAAATGTCTGCGTCCATTAATCCAACAGAGGCGCCGCCTTCGGCTAATGCCAAAGCTAAATTTGCTGAAATGGTACTTTTACCAACCCCTCCTTTTCCACTAACAACAGCAATAATATTCTTAACTCCACCCAATACTTTTTGGTTGTCTTTTCTCGTAGATGTGGTATTTGCTGTAAAATTGACTGTTACTTTAGCATTTTTATTGACGAGCAACTTGATGGCATTTTCACTGGCTCTACTCATCAAATCTTTCATTGGACAAGCTGGAGTGGTTAAAACAATCGTAAAACTAACTGCGTCTCCGTCTATCACGATATCTTTTACCATGTTTAGGGTTACCAAATCCTTCCCTAAATCGGGTTCCTGCACATTACTCAATGCTTTTAAGATTGCTTCCGTTGTCATCGTTGCTCAAGTTTTTGTTAAAATAACCGTTGGATTGCAAAGTTAACATCCTAGGACTTTACTTTGTTATGAAATACGGAGAACAAAGCAAATTAGTACCTTTGCCCTCCTATAAACCGCAACTGCCTTTATGAATAGATTGATTTTACCCTTTTTGATTGCGTTGGTTGGGTTAGGATTCGTGCAAAAGGCATCTGCACAACAAAATAATCCCTATAAAGATTCAATAGTACAATTGTACGGAGTGATCATGACCGCAGACAGTTTAAGGGGTATCCCTTCTGCATCGGTTATTGTAGAGGGAAAAGGGAGGGGCACCATCACTAGTTTTGATGGCGTATTCTCAATTGCCGTAATGAAAGGAGATCGTATTACTTTTAGTAGCATCGGGTTTAAGAACAGTAGTATTCAAATTCCGTTTAATTTAGAAAACAATCAATACAGTGTAATTCAATTGTTGATTAGTGATACTGCTTATTTGCCAGCCACTATTCTAAAGCCAAGACCAACAAAAGAACAGTTTGAACGAGATTTTCTAAATAATCGCTTCCCAGATGATGCTTATGAAATAGCTCGAAAAAATACCGATGAAGCTACCCGTAGAATTTTATTAAATAGTTTACCTGCAGATGGCAGAGAAGCGGTTAATTTTCAGTTAAGACAACAAACCAACAAATATTATTATGCTGGTCAGGTTCCGCCAATGAATATTATGAACCCTGCAGCTTGGGCAGATTTTATTACTGCTTGGAAACGCGGTGATTTTAAAAGAAAAAAATAATTGAACATGTCTATATTCAACGTAACAGTAATTGGTGCAGGTACCATGGGGAATGGGATTGCACATGTTTTTGCACAGAAAGGATTTAAAGTTGTATTGGTAGATGTACAACAAGCTCAATTGGAAAAAGCCTTGTCTACCATTGGTAAAAACTTAGACAGAATGGTTACCAAAGGGACAATTACTGCTGAAGAAAAAGAGGAAACACTAGCCAATATTTGCACCAATACTTCTATCAGCGAAGGAGTAGCTACTGCAGATTTAGTGGTGGAAGCTGCTACAGAAAATGTTGATTTAAAATTAAAAATATTTGCAGAGATGGATGCAGCTGCTCCTGCAAATGCCATATTAGCAAGTAATACCTCTTCCATTTCAATTACTAAAATTGCGGCTGCAACCAAGCGCCCCAACAAAGTGATTGGAATGCATTTTATGAACCCAGTTCCAGTAATGAAATTGGTTGAAATCATTAATGGATATGCAACTGACGCCTCTGTAACGGATTCAATTGTTGAATTAAGCAAACAATTAGGTAAAACACCTTCAGTGGTAAATGATTATCCTGGTTTCATTGCCAATAAGGTTTTGATGCCAATGATCAATGAAGCCATCTATTCTTTATATGAAGGCATTGCTGATGTTGAATCAATTGATACCATCATGAAATTAGGTATGGCTCATCCGATGGGACCGCTACAATTAGCGGACTTTATTGGATTAGATGTATGCTTAAGCATCATGAACGTATTATACAATGGCTATGGTAATCCTAAATATGCTCCTTGCCCTTTATTGGTTAATATGGTAACTGCTAAAAAATTAGGTGTTAAATCAGGAGAAGGATTCTATGTATATACCCCAGGTTCTAAAGAGTTGGTTGTAAGCCCTAGTTTTAAGAAGTAGTGGAGGTTTAGAGCGTATTCCCAAATGCGATCAAGTAAATGGCAATGGCAGACAATGCAATTCCCATCCAATTAATCAAGGATAGCTTCTCTTTAAAAAGGATGGCTGCTACCAATGTACTGAATAGTACAATACCCATATTATTTACTGGTAAACTGGCACTGGTTTCCCATGGACTGTCTTGAAGAAATTGTACCAAACACCATATTGAAAAATAATTGGGTATACCAATACAAATACCTGCAACAACTTGATTGAATTTAAATACCAATTGTTTATTCCAATATTGATAAATTAAGGTAAGGGTTCCAATTGATGCAGCAGATAAAAAACCACCAATCAAAAAAGCATTATTGGTTTCTTTGGTCACATAAGTTTGTTGTACATGATTAATTAAAGCATCTAAAAAACCGCTTCCAATAAATACCAATAAGGGTAAACCTATTTTATGTAACAAGGGAATAGGTTCTGTATTTCCGGCTTCATTTTTCTTTGGATAACAAGTAAAAATTACCGCCACTAAAGCCAAAGAAATCCCTACTATTTCCCATCCCACCACTTGTTCATTATACAATACAATGGTTAAAATAACAGGGATGATAAGCGATAATTTATTGGCTACAGATGCAACCGATACACCCAATTTTTGGGCTGTTATTCCAATCAAATTAAAACTAGTAATAAATAACAAACCCATGATTAACGCCCACCTAAACCATGGTGTATTGAAAGATGCTACTCCAATAGGAAAAGAGCCATTTACAAATGAACCCGTAATTACACAAGTGATATAATTAAAAACAATGGCCGGGAATACGGGTATATTTAGTTTACCACAAACTTTGAATGAGAGAAGTAAATAACTGGTTAAAACAATACTACCTAGTAAATATATCATGATTGGTTTCTTCTGTAATAATGAATGATATCCTTTCCCAATTTTTCTTCTTTAATCATTATTGCATTCAATAAATGAGGAGCTTGAACGCCTTCTCTTTTGTCATTTCCTATTGAATGAGTTGACTGTATCACTCTTGCTTCATCCCAAAGTCCTTGGTTGATAAAGCTTTGTAACAGCTTTGCTCCCCCCTCCACTAAAATACTTTGAACTTGATGCTGATACGAATAGGATAAAATGGGTTCAATAAGGCTTTCCAATGGGGGTAACTGAATATAATTTACCGCAGCTATCCTTTCATTCTTCAGGGTATTAAACACCCATGTAGGATTACCATCGTTCAGCAAATGCAAGGTTTCATTGAGTTGTAACTTCCTATCTATCACCATCCGCAACGGATTAGGGCCATTAGCTAATCGATTATTTAGTTGTGGATTATCGGCGATAGCTGTTTGGGTACCAATCAAAATAGCCGCTTCTTTTGAACGCCAACTGTGAACCAGCCTTTGTGTATAAGCATTACTAATTTTAACTTCTTCTCCCTGTAATCCAATCAATTCATCTGCACTTTGCGCCCACTTTAATACAATATAAGGGCGTTGGTTTAAATGAAATTGAAAGAAGCGACGATTCAGTTCTATTGATTCTTTTTCTAAAACAGGACCTATCACTTCAATACCCGCCTGCTTCAACTTTTCAGCCCCCTTTCCATTGACCGCTTCAAAAGGATCCATGCAACCAATGACTACCTTTTTAATTTGGTTCTCAATTATCAGATTGGTACAGGGTGGGGTTTTCCCAAAATGTACACAAGGCTCAAGGCTCACATATAATGTAGCATCTTTGATTTTTGCTTGATCTTTTTCAACCACATTCTTGATGCAATTTACTTCTGCATGTGGTTGACCATAACGTTCATGATGGCCCTCCCCAATAATTTCATCTTGGTGAACCAGCACTGCACCCACCATTGGATTGGGTGCAACCCATCCAGCCCCTTCTTGGGCTAGTTGCAAACAACGTTGCATATAGAATTCATGATTGGTGGGCATAAGCGTACAAAAATAAACAAATGATGGCTACATTGCAGCATGACTGTTAGAGATGCCAAGCAAGCCATAATAGCTGCTATTGAATCCATTTATGACAATAGAGAAGCCATCAATATTGCTACATTAGTTATTGAAGAATTGACTGGTCTTAGTAAAATGAATCAATTTCTTCAAAAACAATCTATTTTATCTGAAGAATGGGTTAGCAAACTAAAACTATATATTGAACGATTGAGCAAAGGAGAACCTATTCAATACATTATTGGCAAAGCTTGGTTTATGGAAATGGAGTTAATGGTTAATTCACATACTTTAATTCCTCGACCTGAAACGGAAGAATTGGTAGATGCATTAATTAAATATTTAAAGGCTAATGATGCTAAAAAAGTTCAAATTTTAGAAATTGGATCGGGTTCAGGTTGCATTCCTATAGCAATTGCAAAATATTACCCTGAGGCAAGAATTACCAGCATTGATATTAGTGAAAAGGCTTTGGATGTTGCGAAAAAAAATGCCCAACATATTGGGGTAGATATCCATTGGCAACAATTGAATTTTTTAGACCCTACTCAATGGGATAGCCTGGGGAGTTTTGATATCATCATCAGCAATCCACCTTATATTCGAAAAGCAGAAGCGGCATCCATGCACACCAATGTGTTGAACTTTGAACCACATACTGCACTTTTTGTTGAAGACAATGATCCGTTGATTTTTTACAAAGCTATTCACCAATTTGGCAAAAATCATTTGAATACAAAAGGAGTCGTATTTCTAGAAATCAACGAGGGTTTAGGTGCAGAAACTGCCGAATTATTTAATGTCGACTTTAAAGTTGACATTAAAAGAGATATGCAAAACAAAGAAAGAATGCTACTGGCTTATCAATTTTGATCTACAGCCATCACCGGTGTCGCACCTAATTTTTTGATGACTTGCATAATTTTTATTGAGGTTCCTAAATGGGAAGTACTATCTCCATTAATAACTACGGTTGGTTTCTCCGTTTCCTTTGACAAATATTCTTGCAGTTTACTTTCTAAATTTTCAATAGCAATTGGCTCCGCACCAATAAAAAGTTGTTGGTCTTTGTTTACACTAATCACTACCGTTTGTTTGGCCTTGGTATCTGCTTTAGCTTTTGGATTAGACACTTTGATTACATTGGGGTTAGCCAATGTAGACACAATTAAAAAGAAGAGCAATAGAATGAATAAAATATCATTCAGTGCGCCCGTATGCATTTCAGGATGAGTTCTAAATCTCTTTCGGATATTCATATTATCTGGTTGGCTCCTGTAAAATATCCATGAAATCTGCGCTTGCAGCTTCCATTTTATTAGCCGTTTTGTCTATTTGTGTACTTAAAAAATTGTGCCCTACATATGCAATTAGGCCAATAATTAAGCCTGTAGCAGAAGTAATCATTTTAGTATAAATACCGCCTGCAATTGTATTCAAAGTATACTCGCCAGTGGAAGCGATGCCATAAAACAATTGGACCATTCCAATAATGGTACCAAGAAATCCAAACATGGGGGCAATACCTGCAATTAAGGATAATATGTTCAGGTTTTTTTCCATGTTATACATTTCTAATTTACCTACGTTCTCCATACTTTTTTCAATTGCATCAATTGGTTTTCCAATTCTTTGCAATCCCTTATCAATCATTTTAGCTACTGGGGTATTGTTGTTCTTTGCATAACTTTTTGCAGCCTGAACGTTACCAGATAAAATATGATCGCGAATCACCACCATAAAATTCAAGTCAATTTTACCTGCTTTACGAATAGCTAATAATCTTTCTGTGAATACATAAATGGCAGCAATCAATAATGCGTAAAGGGGATACATAATCCATCCGCCCTTTTCTAATAATGTCCACAACGACACTTTTTCCGCAGTTGCTACAACAGTTGTAGCTGCTTTTTGTAATGTATCCGACTGTAATAAGTAAAACATGAATTCAATTTAGTTTGCTAATGTAGTAGGTTCTACAAAAGAACAATTAATCGTGTATAAATAATCATTCACTTAGTTAATTAAGAAAGCTTTTACACATAATGATTATTTGCTAGGCCTATCCATTTCTTTCATTTTCATCATGGCCATGATTTGACGCATATTATCTTGCATTCCTTCTGGGCTTCCATCTAAGAAAATGACGTTTCCTTTTCCAATTTCAGCAAAGTTTTTAATCGCTTCTGTCCACATGCTAAATAGAATCACATTCGTGTCTAAATTAGCCTGTTTCATCTCTTCTGCAGCTTGGCTCATTCCTTTTGCTACTTCTTGTCTAAACAATGCCACACCCATACCCCTCAATCTTGCCGCTTCTCTTTCTGCTTCGGCGGCAATCTTAATGGCATTTCCCTCTGCTTCAGCGCCCTTGGTCTTAGTAATTAATAATGCTTGGCCTTCATTTTCAGCTGCAGCTTTTAAGTTATTGCTGGCCACTACCCTGCTCATGCTTTCCATAATCACCTGATCGAATGTGATATCATTTATTTGCAAATCTTGCAAGTGGTATCCCCAATCTTCTAATGATTTATCAATCTGCTGTTTTACATCTTCAACAATTTCTCTGCGCAACAACAAAATTTCTGCTTGCCTCTTGGTTGCAACAAAAGCACGAATAGAACCTTCAACTGTTCTGATTAAAGCTTGCATTAAATCTTTTTCTGAAATAAACTTGAACGCTACATTCTTGATAGTTTGTTCATCTTGATTTATTACAGAATACAGTAACATGCTTTTGAAATAAACATTGGCTTGGTCTACTGTAACAGCTTGAAACTCTAACTCAACAGATCGGTTTTGGATACTCACTGTTTTATACACTTGTTCTAGAATAGGAATTTTAAAATTCAATCCTGGCATTAAAATTCTCCTATACTTACCAAACATCGTAATCACTGCAATCGTTCCTTGATTAACGGTGACCAACCCAGTAAATACGATGATTAAGGCAACAATAAGCCACCAATAATTCATTAAGAATTGCATAAAAAATAATTTTAATAAAGATAATATCTATTTAGTCAGATTAGCCCCCTTTTCTTCCCACACTTGAACCAATTCAACTAATACATCTACCGCCCGTTCCATATCAGCAACACCCACCCATTCTTTTTTACTATGAATGGCTTGCATACCAGTAAAAATATTGGCACAAGGCAGTCCCATAAAACTAAGTCTACTTCCATCGGTGCCCCCTCTTATGGGCTCTTTAATAAAGGGCAGGTTACATTTTGAATATGCAGTTTCTGCAAATGAAGCAATGAATGGGTATTGATCAATGATTTCCTTCATATTTCGATACTGCTCCACTTCAGAAAAAGAAACTTGTGCCCCAGGAAATTGATTCAAGACCTGAAGAGCTATTTGCTTAATTAATTCTTGGTGTTCACCCAATTTAGCGGTTTCAAAATCACGAATGATGAATTCTATCATCGCTTTTTCTGCTAACCCTTCCATTCTAACTGGGTGAACAAATCCTTGCTTTTTTTCTGTTACCTCAGGTGCTAAAATATGGTTAGGTAGTTTGTCTACAATAGCAGCCGCTACTTTTAATGCATTCACCAATTTACCCTTTGCATAACCAGGATGGGCAATTACGCCTTCAATATGAACGGTAAAACCATTGGCACTAAAGGTTTCGTCTTCAAAAGTACCTAGCTCTCCCCCATCTAATGTATAGGCAAATTCAGCTCCTAATTTTTGTAAATTCAATTGATTGGTTCCCCTACCTACTTCTTCATCTGGCGTAAATAATATTTTGATTGTACCATGAGGTATAGTTGAATCATTCATTAAATATTCTACAAGATTCATGATAATAGCTACGCCCGCCTTGTCATCAGCCCCAAGTAATGTTGATCCACTTGCTGTAATAATATCTTTACCAATATGCTTGCTTAAATAAGTGTATTCTTTAGGGTCAATAATAATACTTGAATCATCTGGTAGTACAATGGGGGTACCATTATAAGCTTTATGAAGGATAGGTTGAACATTGGTTCCACTACAATCAGGAGCAGTATCAACATGCGCACAAAAACAGATAACCGGAATGGGCTTAGAAGTATTGGATGGAATAGTTGCATAAACGTATCCATACTCATCCATATGGGCATCTTCCACTTTTAATTCATGTAATTCATCCACTAATAGTTGACTTAATTTTTTTTGTTTTTGGGTGGAAGGGAAACTGTTACTTAGCGGATCACTCTGTGTATCTATTTGAACATACCGCATTAATCTTTCTGCAACACTGTATTGATTTAAACCACTCATCCTTTTTTTCAAGCAAGTTAATATTTGTTGCTGCAACTATTGCATTTCTAAAATTCAATTTATATATTGTAGGAACTAAACTCCCCCCCTAAAATGAAAAAAACACTGATTGCAGCTGTTGTTGGAGGTATTGTATTATTTATGTGGCAGTTCCTCTCATGGACCATTATCAACTTACATGGTTCATCTCAACAGTATACTCCCAAACAAGACAGTATTTTACAGGTGCTTCAAACTCATTTAGACAAAGAAGGTGGTTATTATTTACCCTCTGCTCCTCCAGGAACTTCTTTTGAAGGAATGGAGAAACTAGCAGCAGAAAATATTGGAAAACCTTGGGCCAGCATTCAATACCATGCTTCTTTGAAATATGATATGGGAATGAATATGGTTAGAGGACTTATTGCCGATATTTTTATTATTTGGTTATTATGCTGGATCCTTGCAAAATTGGCAAGCAATAATTTCACTACTACTTTTACTGCATCCCTTTTTGTTGGATTAATTGTTTACTTGAATAGCAGTTATACAGGACATATTTGGTATCCAATGTTCGATATTAGGGCCTATTTAATTGATGCTATTGTAAGCTGGGGACTAGTAGGAATTTGGCTAGGTTGGTGGATGAATAGGAGTCCTAAATAATGCAATTAAAATATTGAATTAGATTGAAACAAAAGAGACCGGCATGCCGGTCTCTTTTGTTATAAAGCCTTTTACTAAAACCATCAACTTGAGATAGTTTTAGATCTGAATTATGGCGTAATGATGATTGACTTTGGTCCATCAATGGCAACTAATTCTAAATCAAATACCAATTCTTCACCAGCTAAAGGATGATTCGCATCTAATACCACAACAGCCTCTTTTACTTCCACAATTACAACAGGGAAATTTTGTCCTGAACCATTGCTCATATTCAATTGCATTCCTACTTCAGGCACCATATCAGCAGGAAATCTGTCTTTAGGAAATTCCATTACCATTTCTTCTTGCTTTGGACCATACGCTTGATCAGCAGGGATATTGATGGTTCTTTTTTCACCAATTACCATTCCAGTAACACCGTCGTCAAAACCAGCTATTACCATACCGCTTCCAATTTCAAACTCCAAAGGCTCTCTTCCTTCTGATGAATCAAAAGTATTGCCATTGGTTAACTTTCCGTGATAATGTACTTTTACCTTATCACCTTTTTTTGCTTGTTGCATAAATTATTATTAAGGGGCAAAAGTACTATCCTTCGCGCTTAATATTACCTTTGCAGCCAAATATTTTGACGATGCGGATTGTTTTTATGGGTACCCCTGATTTTGCAGTTGCTTCTTTAGACGCATTGGTTTCCAATGGGTTCAGCGTAGTTTCAGTGGTTACTGCACCAGATAAACCTGCTGGAAGAGGATTAAAATTATCTGAAAGTGCAGTAAAACAATACGCGGTTTCAAAAGGGATCCCCGTTCTTCAACCCATAAAATTAAAAGATCCAGCATTTATAGCTGATTTAAAAGCTTTACAAGCTGATATACAAATTGTTGTTGCATTTAGAATGTTACCTGAAATAGTATGGAATATGCCCCCAATGGGAACATTAAATGTACATGGTTCATTATTGCCTCAATATAGAGGAGCAGCCCCTATTAATTGGGCTGTTATTAATGGCGAAAAACAAACTGGTGTTACTACTTTTAAATTGAAACATGAAATTGATACGGGGGATATTTTATTACAAGAATTGATGACGATTGGTGAGGATGAAACAGCCACAGAAGTTCATGACAGAATGAAAATAATTGGAGCGAATTTATTGGTAAAAACATTGCAGCAATTAATGGCTGGCACCATTCATGAAATTCCGCAGGTACTTACTACTGAAACCAAGCATGCCCCTAAAATTTTTACCAAAGATTGTACTATTCAATGGAATCATTCCGTAGAGCAGCTTCATAATTTAGTAAGAGGGCTAGCACAATTTCCAGGTGCTATAACACAGCTGGATGGGAAAATTTTGAAGATTTATAAAAGCCAAAAAGAAATTGTAGCACACCATCATGAATTAGGGAAGGTATTCACAGACCATAAAACATACTTAAAGTTTAGTTGCAATAATGGATACCTGCATGTACTAGACTTACAATTAGAAGGCAAAAAAAGAATGCCTGTTTCAGATTTTTTAAGGGGATATAAAGCAACTGCAAACTAAGTTATTATTGAATCGCGGCAGCTAAAGTGGCGTAATCTATAATACCTTGTTTTCTCCAAGTTTCTTTCCCATTCTTGAATACAATAAATGTAGGTAGTCCCTCAGAGCGCAATTGTTTCATGACTTCAATATCAATTCCACCGTCTACTTTTACTAAGTTAAACTGGGTTCCCTTTTCTTTTTGCAATTGCTGAAGAACGGGCTCCATTTTAACACACGGTGGGCACCATTCTGCACCAATATCTACCAATATGGTTCCTGTTTTAGTACTTGCAGTAAATGCAGCCATACTCATTTCTGCTCTAGAAGCCTTAGACTCAAGGGGCTTTCCTTCCATACGCCATGCTGAAATTCCTCCACGCAAATTACTCACATCCACAAAACCATTTTGCTTCATCCAATTCATGGCTTCTGCACTTCTAACCCCTGATGCACAATACACCAATACAGGTTTCGATTTATCAATATGTTGAACCCTATCTGCAAATTCTTTTTGATCTAGCCAATTCGCTTGTAATGAATTATTAAAATGACCTCCTTGGTATTCCCCTGCAGTTCTAACATCTAAAATTTGAATTCCAGGAGTTTTCATTTTCTGTTCAAAAGCCGCTACAGTAATGGTTCCACCCGTTTGAGCAACTGGTTCACTTTCTAACAAAGAAGCCGAACTTTCAGTTGGAGCTGAATTACAAGAAAGTACTAGAAAGAAAAAAGCAATATTTAAAAATGACAGTTTCATATTATTGTAAATAAGTGATCGTAACAGAAAAAGGAAGATCAGTCTTTCCTAAAGCAGCAGCAGTTGCATTACTTACTCGCATCAATAAAGATGGGGCGCCCTTAATTTCAGGCACTGGACCAAGTACTCTAGCACAAACCGTTTTATTATCTGCTGTAGTTATTCGAACGATAGTGCCAGGTAAAACATCATTCAATAAAGCATAAAATTTTCGATCAGAAAAACCACTTATCGATTTAAAAGTACCCACATCTCCTGCTTTATTAATTTTATTTTTACTCGCTTCATCCATTGTATAAATCAATCCAAAATAACCTTCATCATTCGGCTTAGGAACATAACGCAAATCTTCTTCAGTAATTCGGTATTCGGTTGGAGCAATTTTATTCGCTTCTTTAAATTGATCAACAGGAACAGGGGCAGGAACAATGTTTGCTGCAGCTTCCGCATCTTTTTTTGCTCTATCAGCAGCAGCTTTTGCAAAAAACTTATCCGTCTCTGTCAAGGGCTTCATCTCTCCTTTTTTCATTTCACGGCTTCCGTCTACTGATGCATCCATTACGTTTGGATCCTTTAATGGTGGATTTTCAACTGGGGCTCCTATTACAGGCGGCTTTACGAAAACTTGGGTATTCGCTACTGGAGCGTCCGCTTTCATTGCAGCCAGCTTTGATCCGCCAATAAAGCCAATTACAATGGCTTGACCATTCTTTAAGACATCTGTTTTTAAATCATTCCATTCACGCAAACTGGCCAAAGGAACTTTATAGTACCGTTGACTAAGTCTAAATAAATTTTCTCCTTTCCCTGCAATATGATAAACAGGTTCACTGGTTGCAAACTCTTGTTGTTGTACCAAATTGTCTTCAGACAATGGAATTCTTAATTTGACGCCCAATGCTAATACTGAATTGGCATTTAAATTATTATATGCAGCAATTTGTCTTGGTGTTGCTCCATAAATTCTACTTAAAACCGATAAGGTTTCTTTCCCTTTAACCGTATGGTTAATATACAAGTCTCCAGTAGGACCCGCTGCAATTAATTTATCCTGGGCAATAACTGCTTGGGTACAAAATAGGATAGCAACAAATAAATATTTCTTCAGGTACATGAGATGATTAATAGGGTGTAAAGTTAATCTTTTAATATTCTCCATTCTGCAGGATAATAATTATTGATTCGATTGGGTAAAACTTTAACCAATCCTAGTACAACTCCTTCAAACTGAACCCAATTCCATCCAATAGATGCATTTTCGGGCATAAAGTTCCCTCTTTTCAGAAAGAGTATGGCTTGTTCTTTATTAACGGGCAAAATATTAAATCCAATTTTGGGTAAAATAGATACTGCCCATTCGTGTGAAGGTATCAAAGCATTTCCCTTAAATTCCCCTATTTCTATTCCTGCTTTCTTAATATACAATCTACTTGCCAACTCTTGAATACTACTTAGAAAATTACTTGGCACTCTTCTAATGGCATTGTTTTGTTTAAAATAGGCTGCATTGGAATCATGAGCTATATAAGGTGCTAAAGCAACCATTTCAGCCTTAGATAATTTAGTTAAAGCATTCTCTTTTAATCTGCCTCCCATAACAGCTTGCTGCTGTTTAAATGCAGCCAAGTAAAATCCTTCCCCCTTTACTAAATAAGGATAAAACCGATAACCCCATGCTTGTTTTTGGGGTGATTGGGTTGTTACTATATTCCAAGATGGATCTGTATTAATTGGGCAGGATTCCATATTCATTTGATCAACCAACCAATCTGCAATGAATTCATCTTCTGCTTCGGAATAAGAACAAGTGGAATACAATAAAATTCCATCCTGTTTTAAACAGGGTAATATCGTTGCCAATATGCGCTCTTGTCGTTGGCTGCAGTGAATTACATTCTGCTCACTCCATTCACTAATTGCATCTGTATCTTTTCTAAATAATCCACTTCCACTACAAGGAGCGTCTACAACTATCACATCAAAATAGCCAACAAAATCTTTAAAATGATCTGGATCATTATTCGTCACAACAATATTGGGCAATCCCCATTTTGTTGTATTCTCTACCAAGATGGCCGCACGAGACTTAATTACCTCGTTACTTACGACCAACCCTTCTGAAAAAATGGATGCCAATAAAGTTGTTTTTCCACCTGGTGCTGCACATAAGTCTAACACTTTTAATCCTTCTTTTGATCCAGGAATTAATGCATGAATGGCATGTTCAATAAACATTGAACTAGCTTCTTGAACATAATAAGCTCCTGCATGAAACAAGGGATCCATTGTAAAAGAAGGTCTTTCTTTTAAATAGAATCCGTCACTACACCATGGCACAGATGTATCTATATGATCAATTAAAACTTCACTAGGTTTAAAAGGGTTTAATCGAATACTAGTCACTTGCTCCCCTGAAGCATGCACTTCTTCAAAAGCCGCTTTATCAAAGCCTTTTAAATTGGTTAATGAATCAATCAATTGCTTTGGTAAATCCACTACTAGATTGCTTTTATTTCTGCAACTAATTTTTGCAATGCTGCTTTTGCATCTCCAAACAACATAGAAGTTTTTGGCTGAAAGAATAATGCATTCTCAATACCGGCATACCCGGGCTTCATACTGCGCTTGTTTACTATCACTGTTTTGGCTTGTTCTACTTCCAAAATAGGCATGCCATAAATAGGCGAAGCAGGATCGGTTTTGGCAGCTGGATTTACCACATCATTTGCCCCTAGTATAAGGACTACATCCGTTGATTTAAACTCATTGTTGGCGTCTTCCATTTCTAACAATGAATCATAATTTACATCGGCTTCTGCCAACAATACATTCATATGACCAGGCATTCTTCCTGCAACTGGATGAATGGCGTATTTAACTTCCACTCCTTTTTCTTCTAATAATTGTTCTAACTCATGACATATATGTTGAGCTTGAGCTACCGCCAATCCATAACCAGGTACAATCATGACTTTAGTGGCATAACTCATACAAACTGCAGCATCGCTGATAGATATCTCTTTAAAACTTCCAGTGATGGCTTGCTGTTCTCCTTTTGATGATACGCCAAAAGAACCCAATAGCACATTCATTAAGCTTCTGTTCATGGCTTTACACATCAAAATGGTTAACAAGGTACCAGCAGCACCAACTAAGATTCCTCCCGTTAACATCACTTGGTTATCGTATAAAAATCCACCACAAGCTGCGGCAACACCTGTGAAAGAGTTTAAGAGTGAAATAACTACTGGCATATCCGCTCCCCCAATGGGTAAAACAAACAATACTCCATATAAAACTGCAGCAGCAGTAATAAAATAAAACCAGAAATAATTAGTGATAGAAATATTATACGTTAAATAAGCAGCAACTCCAATGATGGCTAACAATAAAATATTATTCGCTATTTGCTGCCCATTAAAAGCCAGATCTTTAACTGTGCCATTTAATTTACCCCAGGCAATCATACTGCCTGCAAACGAAATAGTTCCTATAATTAATCCTGCAAAAATAATCAGCAAGGTTGTACCATCTAAGCTCCCAGGCGCCGCATACATATTGTCTTGAACTAACATTGGATGGGTTAAATGCTGAAACTCTATAATTGAAATTAATGCAGCACAAGCCCCGCCCATCCCATTAAACAAGCTCACCATTTCAGGCATTGAAGTCATTTTGACTTTTTTGGCCGCTAATGTTCCAGCAATGGTTCCTACTGCTAATCCTCCAAAGATCCACCCATAATTTTCCAGCTTAACCCCATCTTTACTGTATAAAAATATGGTGCCCAATATGGCAATTGCCATACCTGCAGCTGCAACCCAATTACCCTTTCGAGCTGTATCTGGATGCGACAACATTTTAAGCCCTACAATAAAACTAACAGAGCCCAATAAGTAACAGAGTGTAAGCAAATTTATTTCCATGTTATTTTTTCTTCTTAAACATTTCCAACATTCTATCGGTTACCACAAAACCACCCACTACATTTAAAGTACCCAACACAACTGCCAAGAACCCAATAATCAATGCAGGTATATCATCTGAGGAAACCTGCCCCATCACAATGATTGCACCAATAATCACCACACCATGAATTGCATTAGCACCGCTCATTAAAGGTGTATGCAACACACTTGGAACTCTACCAATTACTTCTATTCCTAAAAAAATAGATAAGATTACGATATATATGATTTGGATATGTTCTTGTAAATAAGCTAAAAAACTATTCATATGAATTAATTTAAGATGCTATTAAAGATTGAATGCGTTCGTTAACAACTGCTCCATCATGAGCCATACAACAACCTTTTACTATATCGTCTTCAAAATTTAAATTAAGCTGTCCTTCCTTAGTCAAAATCAATTGTAAAAAATTAAACATATTTTTCCCGTACACTTTACTCGCATCAGCAGGCATATCCGATGCCAACTGACTATTACCTACTAATGTAACTCCATGCAATTGAATAGTGGCATTGTTTTGAACACCAAAAACATTACCCCCAGTAGATGCAGCTAAATCAATTACTACAGCACCTGGTTTCATTAATTTTAGCATGTTTTCGTCAATTAATAATGGAGCCGGCTTTCCCTGTAATTGAGCTGTTGCAATAATCACATCAGATTTAGCTACAGATAACGCTAAACGTTCTTTTTGTTTTTGTTTGAATTCATCCGTTTGTTCTACTGCATATCCACCTGAGTTAGATGCATCAGCTGCGCCTTCTACTTCAATAAACTTGGCACCTAAACTCATGACTTCTTCTTTCACAGCCGCCCTTGTATCAGACACTTCTACCACTGCACCTAAGCGTTTTGCAGTTGCAACAGCTTGAAGTCCGGCAACACCAGCACCCAAAACCATCAATTTTGCTGGGGGAATACTTCCAGCTGCAGTCATGAACATCGGAAAGTAGCGTGGCAACAAGTCAGCTGCTTTTAAAACGGCTTTATAACCTGCAATATTTGCTTGGCTACTCAACACATCCATCGATTGTGCACGAGTAGTTCGGGGTATCATATCTAAACTGAAAACAGTATAGCCCTTTGAAGCCCAATCTTTCATTAATTGAAAATTGAATAATGGCTGAAACACCCCTACTAATATTGCTCCACGTTGTGTTTTTGCTAATTCATCAGATGAAATATTCCAATAACTCAATAAAATAGTTGCAGAACTTAGAAGGTTATTTCGATCTGTAACATTTGCTCCAGCATTTTTGTAAGACTCATTACTGGCAAATGCTCGAACACCAGCATCTTCCTCCACCATCACTTGTATACCCTGCTTAACCAATGCTGCCAACTGTTCTGGCAACATAGCTACTCTATTTTCTCCTGCCGGTTCTTTAAGGATACCAATTATCATGTATGTAAGTTAATTCATTAAAACTGAACTATAAAATGCTGCTTTTTCTTTTGCTCCTTTCTGAAAAATACCAACCCAATAAAAAATAAATCGATAGTTAAAGTAACCATTTCGTCTTCTTTTATTGCTGCCCATGCCTTCTCCATTTCTTTACTCCTATGAAT